>JAEEHG010000190.1 GCA_016280695.1 Solobacterium sp.
AGGCGTATGTGCCGGAACTCGGCACAACCCTCGGGGAAGCCCTGCTGGTGCCGACAAAACTCTACGTCAAACCGGTGCTGGCCGCGATTGCGGCTGCGGATGTGCACGGTATCAGCCATATCACCGGCGGCGGCTTCTATGAAAATGTGCCGCGCATCATGCCGGAAGGATACTGTGCCGTGATCGAAAAGAACAGAATACAGGTTCCGGCCATCTTCCGCCTGCTTCAGGAAAAAGGGGAGATTCCGGAAAGAGATATGTACAACACCTATAATATGGGTGTCGGAATGGTCATGGCGGTTTCTGCCGACACAGTCCCGGCGGCTTTGCAGGCCCTGCGGGACAATGGTGTGGAGGCGTATGAAATCGGCGTGATCCGAAAGGGAGAAGAGAAGATCGAACTATGGTAAAGACGAGAATCGCTGTCTTCGTATCCGGAGGCGGCACCAATCTGCAGGCCCTGCTGGATGCGGAAAAGAGCGGGGCACTGATCAGCGGTGAAATAGTCCTTGTCATATCCTCTGTCCGTGATGCCTATGCGCTGGAGCGGGCCCGGCTGGCCGGCGTGGACGCGGTGCCCGTCGTCAAAAAGGAATGCGGCAGCCAGGAAGCCTTCGAGGCAGCCATTGCCGGGTACCTGCGGGATTATGACATCGAGCTGATCGTACTGGCCGGCTTCCTGAATATTCTCAGTGAGAACTTCACGAAGAAATGGCATGAACGCATCATCAACATCCATCCGTCCCTGATCCCGTCGTTCTGCGGCAAGGGCATGTACGGACTCAAGGTGCATGAAGCGGCGCTGGCCAAGGGTGTCAAGGTCACCGGCGCCACCGTGCATTATGTCAATGAAATTCCCGACGGCGGGGAAATCCTGCTGCAGAAGGCAGTGGAAGTAAAGACCGGGGATACCCCGGAGATCCTGCAGCGCCGGGTCATGGAAGAGGCAGAGTGGATTCTTCTGCCGCAGGCGGCGGAAATGATCTCCGCGCGCATCGCAAAGAAAAGGAGCAGAACCATGAACGTTTATGAAGTCAAGGACCTGGCAGAAGTCCTGAGCACCAACCCGTATCCGGGCCGCGGCATCATCCTCGGCATCACCCCGGACGGCACATCTTCCGTCGCGGCTTACTTCATCATGGGCCGCAGCATCAACAGCCGCAACCGGGTCTTTGTCGAAGAACCGGACGGCATCCGTACGGAAGCGTTTGACCCGTCCCTGATGCAGGACCCGAGCCTGATCATCTATCACCCGGTCCGGGAGGCCGGTACCCGGCTGATTGTCACCAACGGCAACCAGACCGATACCATCCGTGATTTCCTGAACGCGGGCAAGAGCTTCAACGCTGCCCTGAGAACCCGGGAATTCGAGCCGGATGCCCCGAACTTCACGCCGCGCATCTCCGGCATGATCGAGGAAGACGGCAGCTATATGCTCAATATCCTGAAGTCTGTGGATCCGGCCGGCAGCGCCTGTGTCCGGGAAACCTTCGAATATCCGGCGGCGGCCGGCCTTGGGCATTTCCTGCATACCTATGAAACCAACGGTGAGCCGATCCCGAGCTTTACCGGGGAACCGGAACGGGTGGCGATCCTGAACGATATCCAGGAATTCACCGACCTGATCTGGAATAATCTCGATGACGACAACAAGATTTCCCTGTTTGTCCGTTATACAAACCTGCGGGACGGCTGGCGTGACCAGCGCATCATCAACAAGAACAAGTGAGGAAGAAGACAATGAAGGAACTGGAACTGAAATACGGCTGCAATCCCAATCAGAAGCCGGCAAGCATTTACATGAAGGACGGATCGGAACTGCCCATGAATGTGCTCTCCGGCCGTCTAGGCTAGCTCAACTTCCTGGACGCCCTGAATTCCTGGCAGCTGGTCAAGGAACTGAAGGAAGCCACCGGGCTGCCGAGCGCCGCCAGCTTCAAGCATGTCTCACCGGCCGGCGCGGCCGTGGGCTATCCGCTGACCGATGTGGAAAAGAAGATCTACTTTGTGAAGGAAGACGCCGAACTGTCGCCGATCGCCTGTGCCTATATCCGGGCCCGCGGCACGGACCGGCTGTCCTCGTACGGTGACTTCGCGGCCCTGAGCGATGTGTGCGACGCGGCCGTGGCTGAATATCTGAAAGCCGAAGTATCCGACGGGATCATTGCCCCGGGCTATACGCCGGAAGCGCTGGAAATCCTGAAGACAAAGAAGAAGGGCAACTACAACGTCATTGAAATCGATCCGGATTATGTGCCGGCTGCCCAGGAGTGCAAGGATGTCTTCGGCATCACCTTCGAACAGGGCCACAACAACTTTAAAATCGACGCGTCCCTGCTGGAGAATATCGTGACCGCCAACAAGGAACTGCCGGAAGCCGCGAAGATCGATATGATCGTCTCACTGATCACCCTGAAGTACACCCAGTCCAACAGTGTCTGCTATGTCAAGAACGGGCAGGCCATCGGGGTCGGGGCCGGGCAGCAGAGCCGCATTCACTGCACCAGGCTGGCCGGGCAGAAAGCCGACAACTGGTGGCTGCGGCAGAACCCGAAGGTCCTCGCCCTGCCGTTCAAGGAAGGGGTCAGAAGGGCGGACCGCGACAACGCGATCGATGTCTATATCTCCGATGAATACGAAGATGTCCTGCGGGATGGTGAATGGCAGAAGGTCTTCACGGAACAGCCTGCCCCGCTGACCCGGGAAGAGAAGAAGGAATGGATCGCGAAGCAGAGCGGCCTGACCGTCGGCTCCGACGCGTTCTTCCCGTTCGGCGACAACGTGGAGCGGGCCCGCAAGTCCGGCGCGGCCTACATTGCCGAACCGGGCGGTTCGATCCGCGATGACAACGTCATTGAAACAGCCGATAAATACAACATTGTCATGTGCTTCACCGGCATGCGGCTGTTCCACCACTGAGAAAGGAACTGCAGATACTATGAATCTGATGGTAATTGGCGGCGGCGGCCGGGAACACGCAATCATTCAGAAACTGAAGGAAAACCCGGAAGTCACCACGATCTGGTGTCTGCCGGGCAACGGCGGGATCGCGGCCGATGCCGAGTGTGCGCCGATCGGGGCTGAGGATATCCCGGCCCAGGTGGAATTTGCCCGCAGCCATGACATCGACTATGTCGTTGTGGCCCCTGACAACCCGCTGGCCCTGGGCGCTGTTGACGCGCTGGAAGAAGCCGGTTTCCCGTGCTTCGGACCGCGGAAGAACGCCGCCATCATCGAAGCATCCAAGGCTTTCTCCAAGGACCTGATGAAAAAATACAATATCCCGACAGCGGCCTATGAGATCTTTACGGATCCGAAGGCGGCCATTGCCTATATCGATGCCCATGAGGTGCCGATTGTCATCAAGGCCGACGGCCTGGCCCTGGGCAAGGGTGTCATCATCGCGATGAGCCATGAGGAAGCCCGCCAGGCGGTGCACGAGATGATGGAAGAAAGCAAGTTCGGTGATGCCGGCAGCACCATCGTTATCGAAGAATTCCTGGAAGGGCCGGAAGTGTCCGTCCTGAGCTTCACGGACGGGAAGACCCTGATCCCGATGGTTTCCTCAATGGATCACAAGCGGGCGAAGGACAACGATGAAGGCCTGAATACCGGCGGCATGGGCGCCATTGCGCCGAACCCGTATTACACGGAAGCGATTGCCGAGGAAAGCATGCGGACCATCTTCATGCCTACCCTGAAGGCCATGGAAGCCGAAGGAAGACCGTTCAAGGGCTGCCTGTATTTCGCCCTGATGCTCACGAAGAACGGCCCGAAGGTCATTGAGTACAATTCCCGGTTCGGGGATCCGGAAACCCAGGCGGTCCTGCCGCTGCTGGAGTCAGACCTGCTGACCATCATGAAGGCAACCACGGACGGAACTCTGGACCAGGTGGAAGTGAAGTTCTCCGACAAAGCGTCCTGCTGTGTCGTGGTCGCTTCGGACGGCTATCCGCTGCATTACGAAAAGGGCAATCCTATTACCATCCGCGAGGATGTACGGGCCAATGTGACCGTGGCCGGGGCCCAGCTGAAGAACGGCGTGCTGGTGAATACCGGCGGCCGGGTACTGGGCGTGACGGCAGTTGCGGATACCCTGGAAGAAGCGGTTGCGGAAGCTTACCGCAAGGTGGAAGGCGTCGGCTTTGCCAATGCGTATTACCGGCATGATATCGGACAGCGCGCACTGCAGTGCGGGGAGGAATAAAATGGTTTATCGCGTATATGTAGAAAAGAAACCGGGGTTCGCCCCGGAAGCAGCCGGGGCCCTGGCGGATTTCCGCTCGTTCCTGGGTCTGAAGAATCTCCGCAATGTACGGGTTCTGAACCGCTATGATGTGGAAGGAATCGATCCGGACCTGTTCGAACAGGCCAAGCGGACGATCTTCTCTGAACCGCAGCTGGACATTGTCACATCTGATATGGAAATCGAAGGGGCCTGTGCCGTCTTCGGTGTGGAAGCCCTGCCGGGTCAGTTTGACCAGCGGGCAGACTCCGCGGCCCAGTGCATCCAGCTGCTCAGCCAGCAGGACAGGCCGCTGGTGTCCTTTGCCAGAATCTATGTGCTCTACGGGGATCTTTCAGAAGAAGAAATCGACATGATCAGGCATCATGTGATCAACCCGGTGGAAACCCGTGAGGCTTCCCTCGAACTGCCGGAAACCCTGCGGATGGAATATGCCGCGCCGGACCATGTTGCCACCGTGGAAGGATTTACACAGCTGGACGACGCCGGCCTGAAGGAACTGCTTGGCAGTATGGGCCTGGCCATGGATCTTGATGACCTGAAGTTCCTGCAGGCTTACTTCCGGGACGAAGAGGAACGCGACCCGACGGTAACGGAAATCCGGGTCGTTGATACGTACTGGTCCGATCACTGCCGGCATACAACTTTCGGCACCCAGATCGACCGGGTGGAAATCGAAGATGAAAAAGTCAGGGCGGCCTATGAGCGGTACCAGGCCCTGCGGCAGGAAGTCTACGGGGAGAAGGCCCTGACCCGGCCGGAAACCCTGATGGATCTGGCCACGATCGGGGCCAAGACCCTGAAGAAGAGAAACCTTCTGCCGGAACTGGATGAATCCGAAGAAGTCAATGCCTGTTCGATCCATGTACCGGCGGTCGTAGACGGCAAAGAAGAAGACTGGCTGCTGATGTTCAAGAACGAAACGCACAACCACCCGACGGAAATCGAACCGTTCGGCGGGGCGGCAACCTGCATCGGCGGCTGTATCCGTGACCCGCTGTCCGGACGTGTCTATGTACACCAGGCCATGCGCCTGACCGGCGGCGCGGACCCGCGGGCCCCGCTGTCGGAGACCCTGCCGGGCAAACTGCCGCAGCGCAAGATCGCGCAGACAGCTGCCGCCGGTTATTCTTCGTACGGCAACCAGATCGGCCTGGCAACCGGGCATGTGGCCGAGCTGTATCATGAAGGCTTTGTGGCCAAGCGGCTGGAGTGCGGCGCGGTCATCGGTGCCGCGGCGGCGGAAAATGTCGTACGGGAACGTCCGGAAGCCGGTGATGTGGTCGTCCTGCTGGGCGGCCGGACCGGCCGGGACGGCATCGGCGGGGCTACCGGCTCCTCCAAGAGCCATAACCTGAAGTCCCTGGAGACCATGGCTTCCGAAGTCCAGAAGGGCAATGCGCCGGAAGAAAGAAAAATTCTGCGGCTGTTCCACAACGCGGAAGTCACCAGGCTGATCAAGCGCTGCAATGACTTCGGGGCCGGCGGTGTCAGTGTCGCCATCGGCGAGCTCGCGGACGGCCTGCAGATCAATCTTGACGCGGTCCGCAAGAAGTACGAAGGCCTGGACGGCACGGAACTGGCCATCTCCGAATCCCAGGAGCGCATGGCAGTTGTGCTGGCGCCGGAAAACGAAGCGAAGTTTATTGAAGAAGCACACAAGGAAAACCTCGAAGCCTACCGGGTCGCAGTCGTCACCGAGGATCCGCGCATGGTCATGGAATGGAAGGGCAGCACCATTGTCAATCTGTCCCGGGCTTTCCTGAATACCAACGGCGCGGCCAAGCATACTGCCGTGGCCGTACGTGAAAAGAACCGGGCCGGCCTGACCGACGTCGGTTTCCATTCCCTGCGGGATATGGCGTCCAGCCTGAAGTGTGCCAGCCGCAAGGGCCTGACCGAGCGGTTTGACAATACGGTCGGTGCCATGGCGGTCCTGATGCCGTTCGGCGGCCGTCTGCAGAGAACCCCGGCACAGGTCATGGCTTCGCTGTTCCCGGTCCAGCCGGATCAGCAGACTGAACAGGCCAGCGTCATGACCTGGGGCTTTGACCCGGATCAGATGAGCATGGATCCGTACCAGGGTGCTTACAACAACGTGTATGTCTCGGCGGCCAAGCTGGTCGCGGCCGGGGCCGACTGGAAGAAAATCTATCTCACCTTCCAGGAATTCTTTGAAAAGCTGCGGGATGAGCCGGAGCGCTGGGGCAAGCCGTTCAGCGCCCTGCTGGGTGCCCTGGATGCCCAGATGGAACTGCAGGCAGCGGCTGTCGGCGGCAAGGACTCGATGTCCGGTACGTTCCTGGACAAGGATGTCCCGCCGACCCTGATCTCGTTCGCGATCGCCCCGCTGCTGGCAAAAGAAGTACTGACCACGGAATTCAAGGGAGCTGACCATCCGGTTGTCCTGTTTGACGGCGCCACCCCGGAAGAAAAGGTTGAAATGTACACCCGCTTCCATGAACTGGCCGCTGCCGGCCATGTCAAGGCAGCCTGGGCTGTGGAAAACGGTCTGGCGGAAGCAGTTGTCAAGATGTCCTTCGGCAATGAAATCGGCTTTGACAGCAGGATCTCTGACATTAACTGGTATGAAGCGCTGCCTGGTGCCATCGTCGCCGAACTGGATGAGGACTGCGGCTTCGGCCGGCTGATCGGCCGGACCACCGAACGCAGGCAGGTCCGCATCGGCAACGACTGGGTATCCATCGATGAACTCTGGCAGCTCAACGCCGGCGTGCTGGAAAGCATCTACCCGACAAAACCGGCCAGGGAAAACGAATATGAACCGAAGGTCTATACCTTCCATACCGAAAAGAAGATTACGGCGGCTTCCCGGATTGTCACCGCGAAGCCGAAGGCACTGATTCCGGTGTTCCCGGGCTCCAACTGTGAATATGACACAGCCAGGGCCCTGATCGAAGCCGGGGCAGATGCGGAAATCATGGTTCTGCGGAACCTGACGGCAGAGGATGTCATGGCTTCGGTCGATGAATTCGCGGCCAGACTGAAGACAGCCCAGATGGTTGTTGTCCCGGGCGGCTTTGCCGGCGGCGACGAACCGGAAGGTTCAGCCAAACTGATTACCGCCTTCTTCCGCAACCCGCAGATCAAGGAGCAGGTCCATGCCCTGCTGGATGAC
>JAEEHG010000023.1 GCA_016280695.1 Solobacterium sp.
ACGGCAAAATACTACCGGATTCCGGAATGCGAGATCATGGGCAAGACCGGTACCACCCAGGTCTATGTCAACAACTCGTATCTGTCCGGCTATACGATTGCCTCACTCATGTCGGCGCTGCCGGCAAGCAACCCGCAGGTGCTGGTCTACTACTGCTTTGAGGCGCCGTACGACCGCAACGCGCACTACTATTCCGAGGCGGTGCAGAACCTGCTGCGCAAGACCGCCATGCGGCTTGGCTACGCCGGAAATCCTACGCAGGAGAATCCGGACAATCTGATCGAAGCCGGGGAATATGATCGGATCGAGATTCAGGATATGCCGTCCCTGGTCAATCACTCTCTCTACTATTCGGAAGAAAAACTGAAGAATCTGAATGTGGAAATCCATGTGCTGGGTTCCGGGGATACGGTCATCGACCAGTATCCGGTGGATAATGCCATGGTATCCACCGGGCAGAAAGTATTCCTGCTGACCGAGACAAACAGCTTCATCATGCCTGACATGACCGGCTGGACACGAAAGGACGTAACCGGTCTCTGGGCAGTGACGCAGTTTGGCTTCAAACTGACCGGGGAGGGGAAAGTGACCTCCCAGTCCATCCCGCCGGGTACGCAGGTCACCAGGGGAACGGAAATAGAAGTGGTTTTCGAATCTGAATAGTTCATGTATAATATTCAGACATCAGAGAGAGGGGAAATATGCTGAAACTGATTCTCTGTTATGTCATCAGCTGGGCCATTGTCGTTGTGACCATGCCGGGCTTCATAAAATATCTGAAAAAGATAAGCTTTAATCAGACTGTCAGTGAGTACAGCCTGAAGGAATATCAGGAAAAAGCCTCGACCCCCATCATGGGCGGGGTGCTCTTTATCGTTGTCCCGGTGCTGGTAACCCTGGCGGCCTGCGGCCGTGAAGCCCTGCAGATGGATACACTGGTCATCCTGCTGACGTTTACCGGTTACGGCCTGATCGGGTTTACGGACGATTTCCTGATCGCAGTCAAGAAAAACAATGACGGTCTCAGCCCGCGCCGGAAATTCATCCTGCAGGTCGTGCTGGCTGCCGTCTTCTACCTCATGTACCACAACCGGGCCAGTCTGGATGTATCCATACCGTTTACATCGCTGTCCCTGCATTTCGGCATGTTCTACAGCATCCTTGTGCTGCTGATGTTCTCCGGTGCCAGCAATGCCGTCAACCTTACCGACGGCATGGACGGGCTGGCCGCCGGCTGTACATTCATCTCCCTGGCACCGTTCCTGTACTTTGCCATTCGGCAGGGGAAGATGCCCGTGGCGGTATTCATCGTATCCCTGATGGGCGCGCTGTTCGGCTATCTGAAGTACAATATCAAGCCGGCCCGGATCTTCATGGGCGACACCGGGTCACTGGCCCTGGGCGCTGCCCTGGCGGCGATTGCGATGATCCTGAAGATGGAACTGGCCCTGGTGATCATCGGCGGTGTGTTCGTCATAGAAACCCTGTGCGTCATGATCCAGATCGGTTCCGTCAAGATCCGGCACAAGCGGGTATTCCCGTATACGCCGATCCATTATGCGTTTGTCATGAAGGGGATGAACGAAAACGAAGTCGTGCACCGCTTCTGGCTGGCGGCAGCCGTATTTGCCCTGCTGGGCTTCCTGATCGGCATGCACTGAGAAATTCCGCGGGATTTCTCTTTTTTTGTTTTCTCGTATTTAAAATAGTATATTGCCGCTTTTCTGCTATAATATATCAGTTACCGAAGGAGACAGATATGGATTCTGGAGTTTTTGATATCAACAACGTGGAAGTTCAGATGACGATGGTAGTCAAGCTGCACCAGCTGCAGCGGGAAGCCCTGCCGCATCTGACCTATCAGAATCTGGAAGCGTATCTGACCCAGGTGGTATGGAAGAAACAGCTGCCGCGGGCGCTGCACGAAGCGGCGGATGATGTGCTGCGGATTAACGCGAGTGACATTGTCCGTTTCCTTTCAAGACAGGCTATTACCCAGGGGGAAAAGGCCCATCTTGAGGATTTCGCGGATTTGATTGGGGGGTTTTAAGAAACATGGAGAAGAAGAAAAAAGGACTGGGAGGGCTCTTTGCCGTTATTGCCGTACTGGCAGTGCTGATCGTGGCAACGTTTGGCTCGATCCGTGAGCATCTGAATCTCGGTCTGGATCTGCAGGGCGGTTTTGAGATCCTTTATCACGTGACACCGCTGAATGAAGGCGGAACAGTGGATATGTCCGCTGTTACCAACAGCATTCAGAAGCGGGTCAACGTGCTGGGGGTCAGCGAACCGCAGATTACCGTGGAAGGAACAGACCGGGTCCGCGTCCAGCTGGCCGGGGTTGCTGATCCGGAAACAGCCCGGCAGATGCTGGGCACAACGGCCAATCTGACCTTCCGGGATGTGGATGACAAGGAACTTGCGGATTCCTCCATCATTCAGGAAGGCGGGGCTTCCCTGGCTTACCAGGACGGCCGGCCGATTGTCAGCCTGAAGATCGCCGACAGCGCAAAATTCGGCGAGATTACAAGGGAAGTCAGTTCCCGTACCGGCGGCGACAATGTCATGATCATCTGGCTGGACTACGAAGAAGGCGACAGCTATGCTGCGGAAGCGCAGAAAGCGTCGGCCGGGGAGGAACCGAAGTACATTTCGGCTGCCTCGGTCAGAAGCCAGATCAATGGTGACTGCATCATCGAGGGCAACTTCACCGAGAAGGAAGCCAAGACCCTGGCGGATCTGATCAATTCCGGATCCCTGCCGGTCAAACTGAATGAAATCAGTTCGAATGTCGTGTCTGCCCAGTACGGCAATGATGCCCTGCACATGACGGCCAGAGCCGGTATCATCGGCGTTCTGGCGGTCCTGCTGTTCATGATCTGGCTGTACCGGGTTCCGGGCATGATCGCGGCTGTCATGCTGGCGGCGTATCTCTGGGCCATCTTCGGCATCTATGCCCTGATGGGCGCGGTCTTCACATTGCCGGCCATCGGTGCGCTGGTGCTTGGCGTCGGCATGACCGTGGATGCCAATATCATCACTTACGAACGGATCCGTCAGGAACTGTATAAGGGCCACTCGGTGCAGGCGGCTGTGGCGGAAGGACAGAAGCTGTCATTCTCCTCCATCTTTGACGCCCAGTTCACCACCCTGCTGGCCGGCCTGATCATGTACTGGTGGGGCAACGGCGCCGTCAAGGGCTTTGCGACCATGCTGGTGGTGACAGTTGCCATGACCCTGGCGGTCAACGTGGCCCTGAGCCGCTGGATGCTGAATCAGTTTGTCGGCAGCGGCATTGCCAATGACAAGCCGGAGTGGTTCGGCGTTAAGAAGGACCAGATCCCGGATCTTTCCAAGGGTGAGGAACAGTTCTATTTCGGTTTCAAGGACAAGGATTTCCTTGGCTACGCAAAATACATGATTATCACGAGCCTGGTGGTGCTGGGCCTGGCCCTGGGCATGTCCGGTGTAAACGCTGCCCGCGGCAACGGCTTCATGAATCTTGGCATTGACTTCGCGTCCGGCACCAAGCTGACCATTACCAGCGATACGCCGATCGAAATCGCCGATGTATCTGCCGAGATGGACAAGATCGGCTATTCCGGCTTCAGCTATCAGCAGGCCGGTGACACAACGGTCTACGCCACCACCAAGGAATCCCTGACCACCCAGGACCTGAGCACGATCAAGAATGACTTCATGGCCCTGTACGGGCAGGAGCCGGGTGATAACGTCGTCACCCCGGTCGTCGGCCGGGAACTGGTGCACAACGCCTTTATCCTGACCCTGGTTGCCTGGGCGGCGATGCTGGCGTATATCGCCTTCCGGTTTGAATGGGACTACGCGCTGAGCTGTCTGGTTGCCCTGGTGCACGATGTTCTGATCACCCTGTCAGTCTTCGCGATTTTCCGCCTGGAGGTCAATATCGAGCTGATTTCGGTCCTGCTGACCATCATCGGTTACTCCATCAACAACTCGATTGTTGTCTTCGACCGGGTGCGTGAGCGCATGAAGAGTGCCGGCCGGGTATCCCGTGATGAGTACAAGGATATCGTCAACGAATCCCTGAACCGGACCTTCCGGATGTCGCTGTTCTCCTCCATTTCAACGCTTCTGCCGGTTGTCTTCCTGCTCGGCATGGGTTCAAGGGCAATCTTCACATTCACGTTTGCCATGTTTGTCGGTATGATCGCCGGTACACTGTCATCGCTGTTTGTGGCTCCGACCATGTGGTGGTGGCTGCGCAATCACCATGAGCCGAAGGAAAAGAAAGTCAAGCCGAAGAAGAAAGAACAGCTTGATGAAATTACGATCAAAGGCATCAACGCTTAACCTGAAAGGCAGTTCAAAAACTGCCTTTTCTAAAAGGAATTCATGGAAATGACCAATTATCAGTTTGTGGAAAAAGACGCATCGGAACTGTGCCGGAAGTATGACCTGCCGGTCCTTTCCGGCCGGCTGCTGGCTGCTTCCGGCCTGTCTGACGAAAGGATCCGGGAACTGCTGTACGATGACGGCAGACTCCATACGAGCCAGGCGGAATGTGTACAGAGAATGTGCCGGCGGCTGCGGCAGGCAAAAGAAAACGGTGAAAAGGTCTTCATCGGCGGCGATTATGACGCGGACGGCATCTGTTCGACCGCAATCATGAAAGATGTGCTCGACCGGCTTGGCATTGCCTGCGGCTATTATATCCCGGATCGCTTCCGGGAAGGTTACGGCCTGAATGAGAAGACTGTCGAGATGGTGGCGGACCGCGGCTACAGCCTGATTGTGACCGTAGACAACGGGGTCAGGGCCCACGCTGCCATTGCCCGGGCCAGGGCGCGCGGTCTTGAGATTCTGGTGACTGACCATCACCAGATCGAAGAGGAAGTGCAGGCGGACCTGGTAGTCCACCCGGACTATATGGAACCGGAATTTGCGACCTTGTCCGGGGCCGGCGTAGCCCTGCAGATTTCCCGGAACCTGCTCGGTGATCTGCCGTTTCATACGGCCCTGGCAGCGGTGGCAGCCATCGGTGATGTCATGCCGCTGTGGCAGGAATCCCGCCGGATTGTCCGGCAGGGGGTCAGGGCGCTGCGGCAGGGGGAAGCTCCGGCTCTGCTGGCTCTGCTGCGGAACCGGGATGTGATCGATGCCGAAGCGATCGGCTTCCAGATCGTTCCGCGGCTGAATTCCGTCGGCAGGATGAATGATCTTTCCAACGTAAACACCCTGGTGCCGTTCCTGCTGAGCCATGACCCGGCTGCCATCACTGCATACAAGACCCAGCTGGAAACCGTCAACGAAGCCCGTCGTACCATGTCCGCAAAAATGACTGAACAGGCCGAGAAACTGGTTACGGATGATGATGCGGTCCTGATCCTCTATGAGGAATCGTTCCATGAAGGCCTCAACGGCCTGGTGGCCGGCCGGATCGCTGCGGTTTTTGGCAGGCCATGCCTGGTGCTCTCCCGCAGCCAGGACCTGATCAAGGGCAGCGGCCGCAGTATTCCCGGTTTTGACATGTTCCGGTTCTTCTCCGAGGGTTTCAGTGAACTGACGGCCTTCGGCGGTCATGAGCAGGCAGTAGGCCTGAGCTTCCGACAGGAAGATCTGGACCTGTTCCGGGAACATGTCAGGGAAAAAGCCCAGGGCATGCGGATTGAGATGAAAGACACGATTGTCCCGGTTCTGCCCGTCCGCATGACGGATATCAGCATTCATGAAATCGAAGCCCTGCAGCAGCTGGAACCGCTGCCGAAGGAGCTCTCCGGATTCCGCTTCGCCCTGCGGCATCCGGCAGTTGTCAGGCGTTTTGCCGGCCCGCGGGTAACGAAGTACATCATCAGTGAAGACGGCCATGATCTGGAAGCTGTCCTGTTCCCGTACCGGGGCATCAGCGAGCCGGAAACCATCGGGGTAATGATCGGCAGGCTGTCGGTTAATACCTGGAAAAACCGGAAAACATGCCAGATGGAGATCGAATCGCTGGAAGAATGATAGTATTTTAAAACTTTAGTTGTATAATGAACGCATATTGACGGAGGATAGTTCAATGGTAAACCTGAGTGATTATGTTGCATCAATTCGCGACTTCCCGACCGAGGGAATCCTGTTTCGTGATATAACCCCGATCCTGCAGGCTCCGGAAGCTTTCCGGACTGCTACCAAGATGCTGGCGGAATACGGCCGCAAAGTCGGTGCTGACGTAATTGTCGGCCCGGAAAGCCGCGGGTTTATTTTCGGCTGTCCGACCGCTGTTGAAATGGGCATCGGTTTCGTACCTGTCCGCAAGCCGGGCAAGCTGCCGCGGGAAACCATTTCCTGCAAGTATGACCTGGAGTACGGTTCCAACGAAATCTTCATGCACAAGGACGCCATCAAGCCGGGCCAGAGAGCCCTGGTCATTGATGACCTGCTCGCTACCGGCGGTACAGCCAAGGCAACTGCCAAGATGATCGAGGAACTCGGAGGAATTGTCGCCGGCTTTGCCTTCATCATCGAACTTGAGGGCCTGCCCGGAAGGGAAACACTGCAGGGATACGATGTCTACTCCATACTTACGATGACAGACAAGTAAGACAGAAAATCGGAGAGAGATCTTCGATTTTTTAACAGAACATAAAGAAAGGAGCGGGAAGCATGGCGGAGAAGAAGAAAATCACGCTGGAAGACGTATACAGAGAAGTTGAAACGTATATCAACAAGCCGGAAAGCCTTGATTTGATTCACCGGGCAGCCGAATTTGCGGAAAAACAGCATGACGGCCAGCTGCGCAAGAGCGGGGAACCGTATGTTGTGCATCTTTATAATGTGGCCTATATCCTGGCAACGCTGCATGTCGGGCCGGAAACCATCGCGGCCGGCTTCCTGCACGATACAATCGAAGATACCAATGTCAGCAAAGAAGAACTGGGCAAGATGTTCACGCCGGAAATTGCCGAGATTGTCGAGTCGGTAACAAAGATCGGCGCGCTGACATACAAAGGCAAGGATGACCCCGAATACCAGGCGGCCAACCACCGCAAGCTGTTCATCGCCATGGCCAAGGACGTCCGCGTCATCCTGGTCAAACTGGCTGACCGGCTGCACAACATGCGGACCCTGCAGTACCAGAGCGAGGCTTCCCAGAAGCGGATCGCGGCCGAGACCATGGATGTCTATGCCCCGATTGCCCACCGGCTTGGTATCAGTGCCATCAAGAATGAACTCGAAGACCTGAGCTTCTTCTACCTGGACCGGGAAAGCTACTACCGTATTGCCAAGCTGGTGGAAATGAAGAAAGCGGAACGGGATGAATCCGTTCAGGCGATGATCAAGGACATTTCCAGGCTCCTGACGGAAAACCATCTGGAATTCCGTATTTTCGGCCGTTCGAAGCATCTCTATTCCATCTATCACAAAATGGAAGTGAAGCACAAGCGCTTCGATGAGATTCTGGACCTGCTGGCGATCCGCATTATTACCAAGACCAAGCAGAACTGCTACGAAGTCCTGGGCTACATCCAGTCCGAATATACACCGATCCCGGGCCGGCTGAAGGACTATATTGCCGTTCCGAAGACGAACATGTACCAG
>JAEEHG010000191.1 GCA_016280695.1 Solobacterium sp.
GGCCAGGATCATGCCAAGAATATAGTTCAGGAATGTCGCGAATATCGCCCAGACAATCGTCCAGGCCAGGACATGCCAGAACTGCCGGCCGATGTTGCCGTTCATGTTCAGCACCCGCTGGAACTGATGCAGACCATCCCAGTCAAACAGGACCAGGTGTTCGCCTTCCTTGGAATAGGTGGTGAACGCCATGGAGATCATGTATACCAGCGGCACGATATTGAACACCAGGATGCCCAGACATGGCAGTGACATCAGGGTTATGTACAGGTTCGAGTCAAAGAGATTGTGGATATCTTCCTTCAGGGAAGGAATATGCGTGCCTTCCTCCTGCATCTTCTGCAGTTTGTACGCATGCCGCATCTGCAGAACCCAAAGGACAATGATCGCAGCGATCACAAACAGGGTTATGACGCCGGCAAGCAGGATCTGCTGGGAGTTGTCTCCAGTGGTGTACTCATAAATCTGCTTGGCTTCGTTCCATACTTTTTCCTGCACCTGGTCACCGAGTGAAGGAAGCAGGCCCAGGGAAGCGATCCCTTTATTGACCATGTAGTACAGAAAAGCGATTTCACACAGCAGAACGGCACATCCCTTGGCCACCTGTTTCCGGACAATCATGCCGAGCCCCATGATGACAGCTGACAGTTTTGTAAACAGATCACCTTTCAGTATCGCGTTTCTTGCATTTGTCTGACTGTTTTCCATTTAATCACCTCCCGCAGACTCAGGGAAAGAATGCCGCGGCCGGCCGTTATGCCGGCCGCAGCTGTTTCAGATAAATTGCAATCAGTTGACGCCGGACGAATTCATGGATTCGTTCATGGCTTCGGTCTTTTCAGCCGCATTGTCATGTGTGACATTGCCGGCTACGAGTTCATCACCCATGGACTGTGCAGGTGTCCAGTAGTTGCCCATGTCAGCCTGCAGCGGCTGGACGATCGACGCGAAGTCCATCGTATCCATCTGTGCCTTTGCCAGGGCATCGTCACCGACGTTGATCGCCATGTCAGTCGGGATGATGTTGCGCAGGTCATAGTGTGCCTGCTGGGCGGCAGTGCTGCCGAGGTATGCGGCCAGGGCAACGGCGATTTCCGGGTGTTCCTTGTAGAGAGTGGTTGTCGGGTTGACACCGATCGCCTTGGAACCGGCGAAGGACTTCATCTGCTTCAGTTCACCATCCAGGGTGTAGGACGGAGCAGCAGCGATGCCGAGGTTGTCACCATAGGCGTCAACAGCCTTCTGGTAATCCCAGGTGCCGGAGAAGAATGCGTCGATGTCATTGCCGGTGGAAACATCACCGTTGACGAAATTCGGATTTGCGACCAGGTCAACCAGGTAGTTCGTTACGGCAACTGCCTTGTCACCGCTGAAGTCAATGCCGGCTGCGGCATCGCCGCCGTCCGGACCGAACAGTGTGCATCCGTTGGCAACATAGAAGGCTGCGAGGTACCAGGAGTTGTTCAGCGGGAACGCCACCTTGCCCTTGGCGAGCATGGCATCAAGGCTCTTGGCATCTTCATCTGTGAAGACACTCTTGTCATAGTACATGAACCATGTGTTGGCAGTGAACGGAACACCGTACACGGAACCGTCATAGGTTACTGTATTGACGGTTGTCGCGGAATTGGCAGCCTTGACAGCGTCCAGCGTCTTGCCGCCGAGTTCAGCGATTGCGCCTGCTTTCAGCAGATCCGGAATCTGGTCATTCGCAAACATGTATACATCTGCGCCGGCCGCCGGATCAGTGCTGAGATTGGTCTTGGCATCGCCTTCCGAGCATACACCGTAATTGAAGGTGATATCCCATTCTTCATGTTCCTTGGCGAAGTTTTCGCACTGGGTCTGCAGCCACTTTCCGTTGTCGTCGGACTGGTCTTCCTGCGGACCCCATACAGTGACGGTTACGCTGACCTTTTCATCTCCGCCGGAAGGCTTATCGTTGGAGCCGGAGCCGCTTCCAGAGCAGCCGGCCAGCAGTGCGGCACAGAGCACGCCTGCCATCAGTTTCTTTGCGTTCATCTTTTCTTTTCCTCCTAAATTATGCTTATCGCTGGCAGTAATACCACGATGACGCCTTATTTATATTCCAGGTTCAATCCTTCCGAATCGAACATATGGATGACATTGTTTCCGAAGGTGAAGCGCACCGGTGTGCCGATGCCCATCGGGCGGCCCTTCAGATCCAGGGTTGGCACAATGATGATGCGGTCCTTCCCGCCGGAATTGATATGCAGATGCACGGAACTGCCCATCATTTCACTGACATCGACGACGCCTTCAATCATGGCGCCCTCCTTTTCATGCAGGGAGATGTGCTCCGGTCTGACCCCGACCGTAATGTCCTGCGGCTTTGTATTCCGGTCGCGCAGGTTCTTCTGCTTTTCTTCCGACAATTCGATTACCGCATCACTGACCTGCACGGCATATGTTCCGTCTTCATTCAGAAGCAGTTTGCCGTCATAGAAGTTCATCTGCGGCATCCCGATGAAGCCGGCCACGAACAGGTTATGCGGTTCGTCAAACACTTCCTGCGGTGTTCCCACCTGCTGCACTTCACCGTCCTTCATGATGACAATCCGGTCTCCCAGGGTCATCGCTTCGGTCTGGTCATGCGTGACGTAGATAAACGTGGAGTTGATCTTCTGCCGCAGTTTGATGATCTCGGCCCGCATCTGGTTCCGCAGCTTGGCATCCAGGTTGGACAACGGTTCATCCATCAACAGCAGTTTCGGATCCCGCACAATCGCCCGGCCGATCGCGACTCTCTGCCGCTGGCCGCCGGACAATGCCTTCGGCTTGCGCTCCAGGTACTCGGTAATACCGAGGATCTCCGCAGCTTCATCAACCCGGCGGTTCATTTCATCTTTCGGCACATTCCGCAGTTCGAGCGGGAACTGCAGGTTCTGCCGTACGGTCATATGCGGATACAGGGCATAGTTCTGGAACACCATGGCGATATCCCGGTCCTTCGGGGCCACATCGTTCATCCGCTTGCCGTCAATGAACAGGTCTCCGCGGGTGATGTCCTCAAGACCGGCCACCATGCGCAGGGTCGTGGACTTGCCGCAGCCGGAAGGCCCGACCAGGACGATGAATTCCTTGTCGGCGATCTCAAGGTTGAACGAATCAACCGCGACGACACCCTCCTCGGTAATCTTCAGATTGCTTTTGCGCTTTGGTGCGTCATCCTCTTTTTTCCTGCGTTTTCTGGTATCATCTGCGGTATTGGGATAGATTTTCTGGATATTTTTCAGACTGACTGTTGCCATGATGGTTCCCCCTTTCAGTGCGGTCTGTGCAGGTCGGATATGCTGTCTCCGGCCGTGAATTCATATGAGATCATTTCGTGGACTGCCGGCCGCTTGGTGTTGATCTGCAGAAGCAGGGTTTCCACGGTGCGGCTGGCCAGCCGGCTGGTATCCTGGCGGATCGTGGCCAGGCAGGGATTTGTATAGGAGCCGAAGCCGATGCCGTCAAAGCCGATAATCGAGATGTCTTCCGGAATCTGCCTGCCCATTGTGCGGAGACCTTTCATTGCGCCGATGGCGATCATGTCCCCCAGGGCAAAGATGGCAGTCAGGTCGGGTGCTTTCCGCAGCAGCCGGATTACCCCGGCTTCCCCTTCGGCCATGGAGAACCCGCAGCCCTCATAGTCCCGTTCCCGGTCAAAGCTGATGCCGTGTTTCTGCAGTTCCTCCAGCGCCCCGGTAAAACGCTTCATGCTGTTGTCTTCCGGATAGGATACCGGGTATCCGCCCAGAATGCCGATCCGCCGGTGGCCGCCTGCCAGCAGCCGCCTGACGGCTTCTGCCGCGGCTTCCGAGTCATCGGTGCAGAAACTTGACAGCTGCGGGAAACCGAGCCCGGCAGCGTCCGCCGTCACCAGGACAGACGGAACATTGATCTGGGCAAATCCATCACGGAAGTTGCGCAGGCTGCCGCCCAGGAAAATCAATCCCTTCGGCTTGCTGCGGCTGATAGTCCTTACCGCTTCGGCAATTTCATCAGCCTGTTCATCCAGGAACGTGACATTCACGCTCTCCCCATGCATCTGCATGCTGATCTGGATCGCCTCAAGAATGGACTCCAGAAACGGATTGCCGATTCCCTTGACAATTACCGTAACCGGTGAATGCAGCGCCTGTTTCAAAAACCGGGCATTGGTGTTCGGCTGGAAATTCTGCTCCCTGATAACCCGTTCAATGATCTCCCGGGCAGCCGGACTTACATCACTGCGCTGATTAATGACCCTGGATACGGTCCCGATACTGTACCCTGATAGTTTTGCTATGTCCTTAATCGTTACCATGATTGTTTGTTAACGTTACCGTAAACGTTTCCACATTTTTATGATAACGCTTTCAGATTAAATGTCAATAACATATAAAAAAACAGGAGAAATCCTGTTTGTCATTCCTCAATCTCCGCCGGTTCCTCGCTGTCCGGATGGTTGTAAAGCCGGTAGATCATCATGGCGACACTGTGCGCGCTTTCCCGCCGGCCGCCCTCCTCCCACTTCAGAAAGGAATTCAGCAGACCGCCGGCATACGCATACAGTTCATACATGTGCAGTTTCTTCTGGGGCATGATGTTTTTCATCATATACTCATTGACCGCGTCAATCAGTATTGTGTAGAGGCCGTGCCGGTTCAGCACCAGGAAGAACCGGGAATACCGGTCAAAGTAGTTCAGCGAGAACTCGATATGCTCCAGCCTCATATAAACCCCCGGGTCATTCACTTCCCCTCCCTCGATCATATATCCGGTCACGATGATGTCGAGGCAGTCACACAGGGCGTCATACAGATTCTCATAGTAGCGGTAAAATGTCATCCGTGACACTCCGGCAATCCTGATGACATCCGTCACCTTGATGCGGGCGAATTCCTTTTTCTCCAGTTCGTCAAGAATGGCATTGCCGATCGCCATCCTCGTGGCGGCGGTCCGGCTGTTCAAATCAGTCCTGATTTTCATATATGTTACACAATTCCTTTTTCTGTACCCAATGTTACACTTTTCTTCTTTGTGTTTATTTTATCATCAGGATCCTTCCCATACAATTTCGATGTTATTTCAGGAGGTGATTTTCATGAGAATCATCGCAGATTCATCCTGTGATCTGCAGGCGCTTGACTGGGACGACTTTCGTACCGTTCCGCTGACCATCTATACAGATGAAAGAAGCTTTGTGGACGAACCGGATCTGAACATTACTGATATGCTGGATTATTTGGCCCGTTTCCGCGGCCGTTCCTATACTTCCTGTCCTTCAGCTGAAGCGTGGCTGAACGCTTTTGCCGGCGCCCGGGAAATCTTCGTCATGACCGTAACCAGTTCTCTGTCCGGTTCTTATGCCAGCGCCATGATGGCTGCCAAACAGTACATGGAAGAAAACCCCGGGACAAAAGTCTCGGTGATTGACTCCCTGTCCACCGGCGGCGAAGAAGTGCTGGTACTGCACAAACTGGCAGAACTGGCCCACACCGATATGACCTTCGAGGAAATCGATCAGGCAATCAGGGATTATCTGCTCCATACCCGGCTCTTCTTTGCTTTCTTCTCAGTTCACAATCTGAGCCAGAACGGCCGGGTCAGCAAGACCGCGGCCGCGGCCCTGAGCATGTTCAATATCGCCGTCACCGGCACTGCCACCGAAACCGGCACGATCAATGTCAACGGCAAGGCCCGGGGCGAACGCGGGGCTCTGAAGAATATCTACAAGGCTGCGCTGGAAGCCGGCTATACCGGCGGCCGGGCTGTCATCACCCACGTGGAGAACCCGGAACTGGCAGAGAGCCTGAAGAATATGATCCGTCAGGACTATCCGGATGCCGAAGTGCTGACCTTCCCGACCCGCGGCCTGTGCAGTTATTACATGGAACGCCGCGGCATCGTCTTCAGCTGCGAAACTGCCGGGAAATAGAAACCAGATCCTGCTGAAAACGCCGTCGGACACAGAAGTATCCGGACGGCGTTTTTTCTTTGACGGCATCTGTCACCATTTTTCCAGGATTGTCCTGTAATCCAGTTTCCGGCAGGCCAGTATCATCAGCCCGATCATCGCGGCAACCGACAGCAGCCAGAGGACCACATTCACCCATTTCCGGTTATCTGCCAAGTTCCTATCAGTTTTCCTCCTTCACTGCCGGATATTTCCTGCGGCATCCGGACATATTGAAACGTTCCTTATATTTTATGCCGGAGCAGCCGGTCCGGATATGCAGGGCTGATGACCGCAGAACGAAAAGAAGCATCCCGGGGATACTTCTTCCTGTATTCATTTGTCGTAAATCAGTTATTTCCGGGCCGGTGCTTTCTTTTTTCTCTCCGGCAGTTCCGGCCACATGACCTGCAGCAGTTCACAAAGGAATTCCCGGTTATCCACTTCCTTTACCAGCAGCATCTCCTTCGCGCCTTCATAGGGGATTTCTTTCGGCGCATCAGGCATCATCCGCAAAGCTGAGGGAACCGGTTTTACCAGGAGCCGGTCATCATAGATCCCGCCGGCCAGCCGGCCATAGTAGTACAGTAAATATTCACCCATCATCGGCCGGAAACGTACATCATCCAGTCCGGACAGCTGCTCGGAAATATAATCCAGATATGCTTTTGTTGAAGCCATGCAATTCTCCTATCCGTTGATCATTTTCAGGAACTTCCTGTCATTCATCTGCTCGTTTGTCAGGTATTCCCCGTCATGAAACAGGGCGTAATTCGTAACCGGGGTCGGGGCATTCCGGGCTGCCTCCCGGCTGTCCAGCCTGACTGCCCGGAAGGGGATGCCGGCTCTGGCGGCTGTCTCTTCCAGAACCGGTACATATTTAGCATTGAAGGGGCACTGATTCGTGTAATACAGTACATAACCGCCCTCATCAATGTGCGGATGCCTGGCACATTCCCTGAACCGCGGTGCAGGTACGGTTTTTTCAAACGGGAGATACCACAGCTGAATCCCGTTATCTGCCTCATCGCATACCGTAAACCCCTTGTACTGCAGGTATTTCGGGTCCGCCAGGAAGGGTTTCTTCTTCGCTGCCGCCAGGATGCACAGCCCAGCTTTGCCCTTTGCCCGGCTGTCTTCGATGCAGGCTTTCAGAAGATCGTTTGAATATCCATGTCCTTTGAACGAGCCCGATACCCACAGACAGTCAATATACATGTAGCCGTCCGCATCGATTGGCACCCAGGCATTTTCCGCGGGAATATACTCGATGAAGCACTTGCCCCGTTCCACACTTTTCAGGAAGACGAGGCCTTCATCAAACCGCTCGGCCAGCCAGGCTTTCTTGGATGAAACCTGTACATCCTTATTGTTTGATATGGCACAGCAGATATGTTCTGTTTCCAGGTTTTCCCTTGTTACCCTTATATACTCCATATGCTCAGCCTCCTTCTTACAGGTCAAATATGCTCATCTGCGGAAATCTCTCCGGCAGTTCGCTGATAAACCGGAAGCACTCTTCCGGACTCGACAGAATCCCGTTTGCCCTGCACGTCCTCTGAAATATCTCTTTCAGTCCCGCGGCGTTCGGACTGGGCAGTTCATAGGCATTCCCATACTGTCTGATGTACCGTTCCTTCAGGCCGGGAAAATGTCTGTCAAGCGCGGCATAATAATATTCCCGGCTGCCTTCCCGCAGGGTCAGCCCCATGCCGAAATCAATAATGCCTTTGACCCCGGTCCGGATACATTCATCCAGAATTGCCGTGAGGTTTTCCTCCGTATCATTGATGAACGGGAGAATCGGTGTAATCCACACAACCGTAGGAATTCCCCTTTTCTGCATTTCCGCCAGTACTTCTATCCGCCGTTTTGTATTGCACACACCCGGTTCCAGTATTCCGCACAGGTCATCGTCATAAGTTGTCAGCGTCATCTGCACCACGCACTTTGCCGAGCGGTTGATCTCATCCAGCAGGTCGATATCCTGCAGGATCCGGTCCGATTTTGTCTGTACCGCGGCCCCGAAACCATATTTATGTATGATTTCCAGGCACTTCCGGGTCAGCCGCAGTTCTTCTTCGAGGGGCATATACGGATCTGACATCGCGCCGGTCCCGATCATGCACCGCCGTTTTTTTGACCTCAGTGCCTTTTCCAGCAGTTCCGGGGCATTGCGCTTTACCTCTATATCCTCAAACGGGTGGCTGAACTGATAACACCGGCTCCTGCTGTCACAGTAAATACAGCCGTGGCTGCAGCCCCGGTAGATGTTCATTCCGATATGCCCGCCGCTGCCGGTCAGTATTCCTTTGGCTTCAACAAAATGCATGGCTCAGCTTCCTTTCGGTTTTACCGGATGCCGGATCACAGTTTTCAGCCTTTCCGGCGCTGTTTTCCTGGCATCACTCAGGTAGATTTCATGGTGCCGGCGCTGATCCGTAATGTCCGGTTCATAGCCTTCCTGTTCCATGAACGCGTTCATCAGCTGCACCGTTGCGGGCTCATCATCATAGGGACCGATATGCATGCACTGCACGCAGAGTCCTTCTTCCACGGTCAGATACTCCGCTCCAGAACAATCCATCCGTTTTTTATCAGCGGTTTCAGCCACAGCCCACCGGAATTCCTCTTCCGTTACAAAATCCGGCAGACGGATCACAGCAATCCAGTGAAAATCCTGCTTGCGGCTGTAATCAACGCCAGCGGTGCCTTCCTGCCACCAGAACCCTTCCAGCGGCGGCATCACATAATCAAAGTAGCCGTCGATCCGATGATCGCCCTTTTTGCTCATCTTGATTGTAAATGCAATCCCATACAGAAGACCTATAGCCTGTTTGTATTCTCCGTCTTCATCATTGGGATTGCCGCTGCCCCTGACCGCGATATAATTCATCTTCGGAACAGTGATGATAGAGGGTGTGCCCTTCGGCATATAGAATTCTTTGTATTCCTTCTTATAATCAAACGCCATACCCATTATCCCTCTGTCAGGTCTTTCTTTTTATAAGGCTTGTTCCAGGAACCGATCTCGATCAGGTTTCCTTCCGGATCAGCGATATAGCAGGTTCGCTGTCCCCAAGGTTCAAGCTCCGGTTCAAGCACAGACGCTGCGCCATTTTCCACTGCCTTCCTATATGCCTCATCCACCTCCTCAAACGTATCCACATACAGCGCTATTTCAAAATGACCATTCAAGCCATTAACGTATTCATATCGCCGACTTGTCATTTTCTCAAAATCTTTCCTGCCGTACAGCAGGAATAACGTTCCGTCCTTCACCAGATAAACGTTTGGAGTATTATCTTCTTCCTTGATTTCAAAACCAAGAACATCTCTGTAAAACCGAATCATCTCAGCCATGTCCTCAACAAACAATCCGAAGCCATCTAATCTCATGCTTATCCCTCCATGTAATCCTTAAGTTCTTTGACCTCACAGCCTTTATCCGCATAATATGTAAACATTTCATCCAGCTTTTTCAGATCATAACTCGTTACACAATCAGATATCACGTGCACTTTGTATCCCGCCTTTGCCAGATTATAGCTTGTTGACTTGACACATCCCGTTGCATCGGCACCGGTGATATAAAACTCTCTTATTCTGTTTTTCGAAACAAATTCCGCAAAGGCTTCACTTGTCAGCGCATTGGCTTTTGACTTTTCAAAAACATTGTCTGTCACAACCTCAAGTTCGGGAATCAGTTCAGCACCTTTGGTTTCCGGCTTAAATGTTCTTGTCTTTTCGGACAGATTGTAGTGCTTGATATAGATGATATGCATTTCATTTGCCACTGCCCAATCGATTGCTTCGTTAACCCGTCCTATAATCTTTTTATAATTCTTCGTAATGTCATTCTGAAGGTCGATCATGACCAACGCTTTGTTTTTCATTTCCGTTCTCCTTCATA
>JAEEHG010000192.1 GCA_016280695.1 Solobacterium sp.
CACCTCCGATTTTTAATATTTACAGATTTATAGTAAAACAGGCAGGAATATACGTAAACAATCGTGCCCGGGTCAGTCTGCTGATGATTGATCTTCCGATGGCTGCAAGTTCTTCTTCTCATCGGCAAAAACCTGGTTGAATGCCTCCCCGAAGAACAGAATCGAGAGGATGATTTTCAGCCACAGCGCGCTCAGAAACAATGCCGCCAGGGAGCCGTATATGCTGGAAGCTTTCCAGAACCGCGGTATGAAGAAGGAAAACGCTGACGTGAAAAGGGTCGAGATCAAGGCTGTAAGGAGCGCCCCGGGCAAACATTCTTTCAGAGTATGTTTCCCGCCCCCAAGGTACGCATAAGTCAGAAGAATAACAAAGACATTCACAGCAATCAGAAAGATGCCGCTGTATTCAAAGACCATCAGCATAATACCGGCAATATCCGGAAGGGACAGCAGGTCTGTAACCGAGGTGATCAATTCCAGCACGATTTTCCCGAACAGCTGGAAAATCAGCAGTGCAGGTATCATGATGATATACAGTACCGTGAAAATTAACGCTGTCACTTTGTCCCGTAAGAAATTCTTCTGTTCATGCTGCATTGCCTTAAGTCCCACTTGAATCGCTGAAATACCCCTTGAGGCAGATACCAGCGCCGCAATGGCTGAAAGTGATGCTATAAAGCCGTCAGACTGCCGATTCAGGGTGTGGATCATGCTTTCCAGCATGGTGCGGACTTCCGGTACAATCCGGCTGCGTTCGAAGATCAACGCCGCTGTTTCTTCCGCCGAAAAACCCGGAAGCCGGTTGATGACGGCGATCACCAGGATCAGCAGCGGTATCATTGCCATCAGAATGCAGAATGCCGCATAGCCGGAATAGACAAGCATCTCATGCACGGTAAAAAAATGCTGTGCTTTCCTGATCATGGCTGCTGATTTATGCATGCGCCCTTTTTTCATGTCAGATCAATTGTACCATTATAAACGGCCGCGAAACATTCGCGGCTTTTCCCATGCAAAGCACTGACGGAGAAATCGGCAATATCATTCCCGATACCGCAAAGGTGATCGGATTCTGGTGTCTTTCTTCCTGTTTTTGCAAGCCCGTGTTAAAATAATGACTTGAATTTACCTATAAGAGGAGGCCTTATGAAAATACTGATTGCAGGCGGCGGCAAAGTCGGATCATCACTGATCCGCCAGCTGACAACAGAAGGTCATGAAATAACATTGATTGACAGAAGCGCCGGTGTGCTGGAAGAGATCATGGAACAGTATGACATCATTGCCGTACAGGGCAATTCGGCAACCATGTCGGTACTGGAACAGGCTGGGGTCGGCGAAGCGAATCTGCTCATTGCGGCGACGGACGCGGACGAAGTCAATCTGCTCTGCTGCATGACGGCCCATGTCATGAACCCGGAAATACATACCATTGCCAGAATCCGCAATCCGGAATACCGGGATCAGTCCTATCTGATGCGGGACCGGTTCGCACTGAACATGATCATCAATCCGGAAGAGGAAGCAGCCAAGGAAATCGCCAGGCTGCTGCAGCTGCCGGGTTTCATGAAAATCGATATGTTTGCCCGCGGTTCGGCTGAGATTGCCGAACTGAGGATCGGTGCCGACAGCCCGATGAAGGGCGTTCCGCTCAGCAAGCTGAGTGCCAACATCCGCTCGCAGGTGCTGATCTGCGCCGTGCAGCGGGACGGGCAGTGCATTACGCCGGACGGCAACTTTGTCCTGCAGGAAAATGATATCGCCTATGTCACAGGTTCCCAGGCCAGTCTGGCCAGCCTGCTCAACAATCTGAATATCCTGAAGCGCAAGGTGCGCCAGGTGCTTATTGTGGGCGGCGGCCGCATCAGTTATTATCTGGCCAAGGAACTGGAAAACAGCGGCATCCGGGCCACAATCGTCGAAAGTGACGGCAAGCGGTGCCATGAGCTGGCGACGGTCCTGCCGGAGATCACGGTGGTGCAGGGTGATGCGAGCAGCCAGGAATTCCTGGACAGTGAAGGCATTGAGAACTTTGATGCCCTGGTAACCTTAACCGGCATGGACGAACTCAATATCGTCATTTCCCTTTACGGCGATGCCCGGAAGGTTCCGGTCATCATCACGAAACTGAGTCATGCGGAAAACAACCGCGTGCTGGATACCCTGCCGATCGGCAGCGTCATTTCCCCGAAGGAACTGATCTGTTCGTCCCTGGTGCGTTATGTCCGGGCCATGCAGAACAAGGAAGGGGCTGCCCAGACGATCCATATGATCGCCAACGGCCAGGGCGAAGCCATCGAATTCATTGTTGATGAAGAGACAAAGCATATCGGCGAACCGCTGAAAGACCTGAAGATCAAGCCGAATGTGCTGGTTGTCAGCATTTCCCGCGGCTGGAACAGCGAACTGCCGCACGGCAACTCGAAATTCGCGCTTGGTGACAATGTCGTCATCGTCACCAACGGCGATACGAAGATCCTGCAGCTGAACGATATTTTTGAGGACTGACAGATACCATGAACTATAAGATGATCGGGAAGATTCTTTCCCCGCTTCTGCTGATTGAAGTAGCCTTCATGGTACCGGCGCTGGCCCTGTGTCTTTATGACGGTTCAAGGGCCGCGGCCCGGGGTTTTATCATTGCCATGATCGCGACGGTAGTGGTGTCCGGGATTCTGCATCTTCTGACAAAAAACGCCCCGGCCGGCTTCTATGCCCGTGAAGGCCTGGTGCTGACCGGCCTGACCTGGATCGTGATGTCGATTCTGGGCTGCCTGCCGTTCTGTATTTCCGGGGAAATACCGTCGTTTATCGACGCGCTGTTTGAAATGGTATCCGGTTTTACCACCACCGGTTCGAGTATCCTGCCGGAAGTGGAAAGCCTGTCCCGCGGCATTCTGTACTGGCGCAGCTTCGGCCACTGGGTCGGCGGCATGGGCGTGCTGGTGTTCCTGATGGCGATTGTGCCGCTGTCCGGCAAGCATGAAGGCTTCACCCTGCATATCCTGCGGGCCGAAAGCCCGGGTCCGTCAGTCGGCAAGCTGGTGCCGCGTATG
>JAEEHG010000024.1 GCA_016280695.1 Solobacterium sp.
CGTGACCGCCGGTCCTTCTTCATGACCGCCCGGCACCTGGAATACTCGCACCGGGCCCTCTATCACATGTTCAGGGAAACCTGCAAGGCTGCCGGCATTGACACCTCGATGCTGACCCCGCGGCAGGTAAGCCTGTACGGCCGGGTGCACTCCTGGCTCCTGCTGGAAACAGCCGGCCGCCTGCAGAGTGATGAACTCAGCACGGAAGAGCGGTGGGACCTTGAAGAAAAAATGGCCCGGCTGCTGCCGGAGCAGGTCGGCCGCTGGGCAGATCCGTGTCCGGCGGAACTGACCGGGCAGATCAACGCCATCAGGGACCAGCTGGGGGATGACTACCTCTGGAAGATAATCGGGTAACCGCCCGGTTTTTCTTTTGCACAAAAAAAGAGGATTCCTCCTCTTCAGGCAGTTCCTTCACTCGGCATGAACAGACTGGTAATCCAGGCGCTGTTGATGACCGGGATCGTTTCATTGTCCACTTCATACCGTTCCGGATTCTGGGCCATTTCCTCTTCCAGCATCTGCAGCGGGATCAGGAACGCCATGCCGCGGTCATCCGTGCGCACATTGATCTTCATGACTTCATTTTCCGTCTTCTGGTATTCCACGGAGGTTACATCCTCCGCTTTTCCTTTTTTGTTGTCAATGAATTCGATGAAGCAGTCATATTTGGCCAGTTCCACCATGACATCGCTGACCCCGTCTTCCAGGATCTGGATCTTCTCCGCCATCTCCGCCAGCGTTTCACAGCGCCGCAGGACATAGCCCTGTTCCGTCAGGGGTTTCGTGAGGCTTTTCAGCATTTCACCGGCATCCCGGGTGCTCAGCCACAGCAGGAAACGATGCTCATTGTCGATATAGACCAGCGGGTACTGGATCATGAAGTCCTTCTTGCAGTGCGGGCAGGACACCCGGAACAGATCGCCGCTGACCACCCGGTCCCGCAGTTCGCGGTCGGCCGCATTGACAGCATCGTAGATATCCGCTTCAAACTCCCGGCCGCAGTACGGACAGGTATATTTCACCGTTTTTGTTTCGTTCATGTTGTCTCCTAGTTCTTCAGGGTCGGGATGCTGAAGCCGAAGCCGGCCTCATCCCCGGTCCTGATCAGTTCTTTCAGCGCTTCCTCGTCTTCCTGCGACAGCATACTGCCGGCAAAGACGGTCAGCAGCCGGGTTTCCTTCCCGGTATGGTACGGCAGGGCCCGGAACAGCTCGCCCTTGTGCAGCCCCTGCACCGCGTCCGGTTCCTCTGCCAGACGCCCCTCCGCGAACGGGCCATTGAAGGACACCAGGTTCATCGGATATTCCTGGATGCCGGCGGTTGTCAGAACCCCGGTCATGACGGTGTCCGGATAAACCGGGTCCCGCACCGCGTCCAGCCGTGGATCCATGCGGGTAAACCAGAGCTCCGCGTCGGCCCAGGCTTCCTGCTGTTTCTGCCAGGGGGCGTTCTTGCGGGCCATGGTCAGGTCCGGTTCGATAAACTGCACTTCGCATTCCTGTACCTGCCAGTATTCATACAGACCCAGCATGGCTTTGCGCCGCAGGCCCCGCCGGCAGTGATCCGCCGCGTCCCCGACCGCCAGGACATTGAAGGTCAGCCGCCGGTTTTCCGCCACATAGCACGAACACAGCACAAAACAGTCCTCATCCCGGATGGGCAGGACATCCTTCAGCTGTTCCGTCAGCGAATCCGCTTCCAGAATCATATAACTGTGATAATAATCACGGAATCCGTACTCTTCCAGCCGCATAGCTTCTCCCTCAGAAAAAATATAGCAGGAAAGACCCCTGCTGGCAAAGTATCCGCCCGATCAGAAAACCCGCTTACGCGGGCTTTTCTCTTTCCGATTAACGGCGGCTGTTGCGGCTGGCCAGAATGCGCAGGACCCGCAGGAAGATATTGATGAAATCCAGATACAGCTGGAAGGCACCGTATACCGCGATGTTTTCTTCCATATCGCCGGTGCCGCCATACTGATAGTAGAACGCCTTCAGCCGCTGCATGTCCCAGGCGGTCAGCGCCAGGAACAGGATGATGCCGATGTAGTTGATCAGCAGGCTGTCCCGGAAGACCGGAATGAAGAATGACAGCAGCGAAGTGACCAGCAGCCCCACCAGGCCGCCGATCAGCAGGCCCTGATAGGTGGACAGATCAACTGAGGTCGTGTGGCCGATGACCAGGCAGCACCCGAACAGCACCGCCGCGAACACGAAGGCCCCGAAGACCGTCGCTTCCCCGAAGGACAGCGGCAGGACACTGAAGGTGATGCCGGTAATAACCGCGTAACCGTAGAACAGCCCGGTTGCCGTTGCCGGCCGCAGCTTTGTCAGCCGCATCGACAGCATCAGGCACAGCACGATCTGCACAATGGCACACCCGAAGAACATGAAGGAAAACGCATCATAACGGAACAGCAGGGTGTACATGAACCCGCCGGTCATCAGACTGCGGTAGCACCCGTAAGCAGTACCGGCCGTCAATGCCAGGCCCATGCCCATCCGGGAGAACACCCGCATGATGTAGTCTTTTAATGTTTCGCCGTAAGCGGTATAGGCATCTGAACGATTGAATTCACTCATTGAGATTACCTCCTTTAACTCTCTGATTTCTCAGATCAATAATTATGATATAGAGTTTTGACCAAAAGTCAAATTGACTGCCCTGCCGCATGGCTGGCGAGCAATGTCCGCACGCAGTAGCTGGCCGCCAGCAGGCCGGCCGCAGCCGGTACGAAGATCGTGCTGGCCGGCGGCATCCGGTCTTTGCGGGTCGTGCCGTCCGGATTGACCACCTGGTGCTGGATCAGGGGCACTTCCTTTGTGAACAGCACCGGCACCGGATAGTCAATGCCGCGCTTCCGGGCCTGGGAACGCACACTGCGGGCCAGCGGGTCCCCTTCGGTTTTGAACAGATCCGTCACATGCACCTGGGAAGGATCCAGCCGGTTGCCCATGCCCAGTGATGACACAAACGGCACCCCGTACCGGTGACAGGCCTCAATGAAATCCAGTTTGGCCGAGACGGTATCGATTGCGTCCACGGCAAAATCCGCGTCCGCGATCCGCTCAAGACAGGCCGCGTCAACCATCTGTTCCAGGCATTCCACCACACAGTCCGGATTGTATGAATGGATCCGTTCCTTCATTGCCTCGCACTTGCCCCGGCCGACCGTCGGGTGGGCAGCCATGATCTGCCGGTTGAGGTTGGTGATGTCCACCGTATCCTTGTCCACCAGGATCAGATGACCGATCCCGGTCCGGGCCAGGCCCTCCACGGCATAGGAACCGACCCCGCCGACCCCGGCCACAAACACTGTCCGCTCCTTCAGCCAGGCTGTTTCTTCTTTGCCCAGCAGGAGTTCTACCCGTTGGAGTTCTCTTCCTTCCATTCCGCAATCTCCTCCAGCATGCGCTGCTGTTCCTTTTCGTCCAGTACCTGGAACCAGTGCACCGGCATCTGGTGATTCAGCCAGGTATACTGCCGTTTGGCATACTGCCGGCTGTGTTTCTTGATTTCTTCCCGGACCTCGTCAATGGTACAGGCCCCGGCCATGTAAGCCCGGAATTCCCGGTAGCCGATGCCCTGCATGCCCGGATCATCAAAGCTGACCCCGGCGGCCAGCAGGCCCCGCACTTCCGCTTCCAGGCCGGCTTCGAACATGCTGTCTACCCGCCGGTTAATGCGTTCATACAGCACTTCCCGGGGCATCGTGCAGCCGGCAATGAAGATATCATAGAGCGGCGCGTGCGCCTGTTCCGCTTCCTGCTCGCTCTGCGGCCGGCCGGTCCGCTTCTGGATCGTCAGGCTCCTGAGCAGCCGCCGGCGGTTGTTCATATGGATTTTTTCCGCCTGCACCGGATCCGTCTGCTGCAGCAGGGCATAGAGCTGCTCATTGCTGAGCTGTTCCAGTGCCGGATCAACCGGTTCCTCACTGCTGTCCGGCGGGAAGACGTAATCATAGAGACAGGCTTTCAGATACAGCCCGGTGCCGCCGGCGATGATGGAAAAATCACGCCGGTCGATCAGTTCCCTGGCCATGGCCTGGAAATCCGCCACCGAATACGGTTCCTGCGGGTCCCGGATATCGATCAGGTGATGCACAATGCCGTGGGTTTCCTGCGGTGTTACCTTGCCGGAGCCGATATCCAGCCCCCGGTAGACCTGGATGGAATCCCCGCTGATGATCTCACTGTGAAACCGTTCGGCAGCCCGGACGGAAAAAGCGGTTTTCCCGCTGGCTGTCGGTCCGGCAATGACAAGTACCTTTTTCACCGCAGGAACTCCTTTGTCAGCTCTTTTTCATCGAGGATGACGAACGTCGGCCGGCCGTGCGGGCAATGATACGGGTTCTCGCACGCCGCCAGCTGCCGCACCACTTCCTGCATCTCCGCCATGGTCAGGTTCCGGTTGAAGCGGATGGAGTGATGGCAGGCAATTGTGGCGATCTTCTTCTTTTCCATGCGGGCATAGGAAGATGCCCGCTCATTGCGGAACTGGTCGAGGATATCCTGCAGGAACGGTTCTTCCTCCACTTCCTGCATCCACACGGGCATGCGGCGGACCAGCAGGGTATCGTGCCCGAACGGCTCAAAGACAATCCGCATATCCGCGATGGCCGCATTGATCTCATCCACCCGCTGCACCAGGTCATCCGAAGCCGCAACCATGATCGGCACCAGGCA
>JAEEHG010000193.1 GCA_016280695.1 Solobacterium sp.
AACTGAAGGAAAAAGAACCGGAAAGAACAGTCCCGGCTGTCCCGGAAGAAGATGACGACGAGATGGAGACTGTTTTCTTCGGGCTCTACAAACGCAAACGGAGGGGCTATGCCTGGGATGTGAGCACGGATATCGTGACGATCATCGTCTGCCTGGCCTTTTCCGCGACGATGCTGATGATTGTGCAGGGCCGGCTGCGGGACTGGCGCTGGGATATCATCGGGGTCGGCCTGACCTTCTTCTGCCTGCTTGGCGCTGCCCTGGGGCTCAAAGCCGTGTGGCAGGCGGCGAAGCATATTGCCCGCATGACAAAAAAGAGAAGAGAGAAGAAAGCGCATGAGTGAGAGAAATTCCCTGTACGAACTGATCCGCAGTGCGGTCGGTGAAAACGGCCGGCTGCCGGAATGGTTCAGCCTGCCTGAAGGTGAGAAAAAGGATGACACAGTCAGTTTTTCCGACGGGGCCAGAGACGGCATTGCCCTGTATCATATGGGTCCCCGGAAAGAGAATATCGACGGCCTGACGGAAACGCTGAAGCTGGTCAATGAGGACAAGACCGGTGAAGCCTATCTGCGGCTGAAGGAATTCTTCAGTGATGACAACAACCGCATGCTGTTCATGGTGGACCCGCTGCAGAACTATCTCTTTGAAAACCACGCGGATTTCAGTGCCGAGCGGGTGTATGCCTTTGCCACGGCGCTGATGCGCAGCTCCGACAATGCCGAGTGCATCAAGTTCGGCCTGACCCTGTTCGAGATGATCAACGTCGATGACGGCACGGCCTATGATGTCATCCGGACACTGGCCCTGTGTGATGAATTCACGATGTTCTGCGCCTTCTCGATGCGTCAGTGGCCCGACGCCAACAACGAGCTGCTCGCGGCCGCCCGCAAGGTCAGCGGCTGGGGCCGGGTGCATACCGTCCGCTACCTGGCGCCGTTAACCGAGGAAGCCCGCGTGTGGATGCTGCGGGAAGGGTGCCGCAATACGATCATGCCGGCGTATTCTGCTTTGGAAATTGCCATGAAGTGCGATCCCCTGCAGTACCTGCAGAGACCCACATGCACAAAGGAAGAATACGAAGACATCCGCTTCCTGTTCCTGGCCCTGCTGGATGAAGGCGCCGTGCCGGGCATCTCCCTGCTGCCGGAAGGACCGGAAATGCTGAAGAGCCTGCTGGAGCTGGCCATGAACATGGACGGCGGCGCGAAGGACCTGGTGCTGGCAGATTCGATTGAAGCCTATATCAAAGACAAGGACATGCCGGAAGTGCAGCAGCTCCTCGCTGAACTGCGCGCTGCCCGGGCTGCCTGAGCAGAAAAAAATGACCGTCAGGTCATTTTTTTTAATCCATGCGGGTAAACCGGTCAGTCCGGACACCATTCAGTTCGATCTGTTCCTCGAACATCTTCTGCGGCCGGGCCCAGACATGCGCGTCATCCGTATAGATGACCAGCGGTTCCATGGTCTCGGTATGCACGGCAATCATCAGAACGCGGTAGAGATTGCCTTTGTAATGGCGGTAGGTATGCCCCGGTTCGGCCTTACTCATCCCTGAGTTCATCCATCTCATTCAGGATGTCACGCAGCCGGCGGATTTCGTCAAAGGACAGGGTAATGCCCTTGCCCATGCGGTCCTCACCGTTGGCCATGTGCGTCCAGTTGCGGATGTCATAAACAGGATCAGCGTCGTTATAGGAAACCAGGTTCAATTCCTTCGTGTATTTCGTGCCTGTGCTGGCTTCATTGGTTGTAATGGTTTCAAAATGCTGCACCACATCGTAATGAAATTCTCTTGGCATAATTCTTTCTCCTTCAAACAATAATAAAAGGATAGCATAACTGATGACAAATAACATAGAATAATATTTGTGAAAGAGGACAAATTCATGGACGGATACTATGTACTGGACAATGAGATCGGGATGATACAGGACGGAACGTGCTATATATACCGTGACGGGGCCTGGCATGAGGCTTCCTTTGACCCGGTAACCGGGATTGCCGAAGCGGATGCGCTGAAAGCCCTGGGCATCGTCAGGGAAGATGTGCCGCTGGCCTGGTATGACTGGATCTTCAGCCGGCAGAAGGAGTGGCTGATGACCCACTACGGCATGTTTGACGCGGCGGGAAACTGGTGCGCGCTGCCGGCCTATGCGCCGGAGCGGATCCGGTATATCTATTCCCATGTCAGAAGAATCATTGCGGAAGCCGAACGGCGCGGCGTGGAGCTGGACTGAAAAAACGGGCCGTCCGGGAAAAGGGTTTTTCCTTTCCGGGCGGTTTTAATTTGTTTTTCTGCGAATAAATACTTTAGAAATGCCTGAAAATAAGGCAAAATATAGGAGAAAGAAAAGAGTATGAGCAGATTATCGGAAACCGTCAGGAACCTGTACAAGGATACAACCAGAAAGAATTACTCGGTTTTCTTTGTCGCAGTGATGGACATGAATGAAGCAGAGGAACCGGTGGCAGTGGCCCTGGAACAGGACGGCAGCTGGCGGGTTTCCCGGGATGACCATCAGAACGAGTATATGACCCTGTATACGGATGAAGGCATGATTCCGGAAGGGGTGAAGACCGAGAATGTCTCCATGTTCCGGGTCATGCAGAAACTGTTCGGGGATGACCGCTTCAACGGCCTGTGCTTCAATCCGGAACAGGATATCCCGGTCCTGGTGCTGCGGCATGA
>JAEEHG010000194.1 GCA_016280695.1 Solobacterium sp.
GCTGGAAAATATAGATGTGGATCACTGTCCGGCTGTCAATCTCGGCACCGTTGGGGGCCGGATCGATCTTCTGGCTGCCGTTCTGATTGGAATAGCCGGAATCGCCGCCGGTCGGTACCGGGATAATGTCCAGGTTGTAGAAGCCGGCATTGTTGAACAGTGAGGTCATGTTGGCCACATTGTCGCTGTAACTGAAGTCACTGTAGATCGACAGCGGGATATTCGGCAGGGTGGCCATGGGGACCGGTTCCGGACCGTCGCTGTAGCGGATGGTGACCGTAGTGCCGGCCGGTTTCCTGGCACCTGCTGCGGGATCCTGGGCAAATACGGTATTGGCTGAGTAGGAATTGTTATAGCCGATATTCTGTACGGATACCTTGAATCCGGCGGCCTCCAGGGCAGCTTTGGCCGCATCCGGTGTCTGGCCGTTCACATCCGGGACGGCGATGACCTTGCCGGAGGAAACGCTGCAGGCGATGCTCTTGCCGCTGACCGAACAGCTGATGATCTGGCCGGCTTCGTAGGCATCACTTTCGGCCTGGGAAGCTGAGACACTCCAGCCGGCCCCGAGACTGTTGGCCGAACTGACCGCCGTCTGCAGAGATGTATAGGAAGCGCCGGCACTGTACAGGGAAGCATCCGGGGCATAGGCACCTCTGGATACGGTGTAGTTGATACGGGACCCGGCCGGGAAACGGCCGCTGTCATTGGTGATGATGCAGCCGGCAGCGACGGAATCGTTGTAGGAGTCGCTGCGGATTCCCGGTGTCATGCCGGTCTTGCTGAGATAGCCCTTGAAATCTTCTTCTGTCATGCCCCGGCGGACATCTACAGATACAGTACGGCCGACGGCAACTTCTGCCGTGATGACGGTGCCCGGGCTCACCGGACCGCTGACACTCTGGGACAGGATGGTGCCGGCTTCCGCATCACTTTCCTTATCGGTAAATCTTACACTCAGCCGGGCACTGCTGCTGTTCTCGCTGTTTTTCGCATTGATATATGAGGAGAAGGCATCACGGGAACGGCCGGTATAGTTGTCAACATTGACCAGACCGGCGGAGACCTGGAAGGTGATGGCTGAATCCTCACCGATCATGCCGGAGGCGGGATTCTGGGAAAGCACCGTTCCGGCCGGCTGGTCACTGTAGTACTCCTGGAAGACTGCCCTGACCCCGTTGGTCCGGCACCAGTCAGAAGCTTCGGCGCGGGTTTTTCCGGTCTGGGATGCGACTGTGATGCCTTTGCCGGAAGACAGGGTGACAACGAGGCGTGAACCCTGGGCCAGTTTGGTGCCGGCCGCGGCCGACTGTCTGATGACCGTTCCGCGGGCCGCAGTGCTGCTTGTTTCCTCTGCAAACGTCACATTTATTTTATTGGTGTTGGCCCAGGCCTGGATATTGACGCGGGTATAGCTGCGGAAATCCGGGACCGTCACTTCAATGACTTCGTCTTCCTTATCTGGCTTTGCCGAAATCGTAATGACAACCGGCTGGCTGCGCTTGAGCACCGGCTCATCCGGAGAGATGCCGGCAAAGAGGTTTTCCTCCACATCGGTTTCCGGGCTGAATTCAAAGGTGACATCCGTAAAGCCTTTATCGGCAAACCATTTTTCGATATCTTCCCGCCGGCGGCCGGTGAAGTCGGGAATGTCAAATTCTTTATCCGGGTCAGGCCCGTCGGAGAGGACAAAGGAGACCTCGTCACTGCGGCCCAGCCGGGTTCCTTCTTCCGGGGTCTGTTCCAGCACAGTGTCCTTTTCGATCTCCTCATCAAAGCGGTAGGTGTAGTGCATCCGCTCTGCGTCAATTTTGTTTTCTGCAGCCCAGTCTTCGGTATCCTTCCGGGTCATGTTGATGAAAGCAGGCATATCGATGCCGCTGTTCAGGATGTAAACATAATAAAATCCTGCCCCGATGGTCGCGGCGAGGAGAACGCCGGCAACGGCGGTCAGGATACGGGTCTTGCGGTTGCTGTAATCTATGCTCATGGTGGCTGCCTTTCAGTCATTAATTATAACATAAAGCAATGCCGGATTATAACTGCGCGGTTCCGTGACAGTATGTCTGCACAACCTGGTAATCATCATCCAGGATCGTCAGGTCAGCGTTGTAACCGGTGCGGATCAGGCCATAGGTTTCATCGATGTTCAGCAGGCGGGCCGGGTTGATGGTGCAGGCGTTGATGGCGGCGGCCGGCTCAATGCCGCATTCACGGATCAGATAGCGCAGGCCTTCATTGATTTTAAGGGTGCTGCCGGCAAGCTTGCCGGTGTTGGCGACCCTGGCGCTGCCGTCGGTTTCGATGATGCAGGGTTTGCCGGCAAACAGGAAATGCTCACCGATGCGGGACCCCTTGGCCCGCAGGCTGTCTGAAACGACAACTGCGTAGTCCCGGCCTTTGCAATGGAAGAACAGCTGCAGGACTTCCGGAGCCACATGATGCCCGTCCGGAATAATCTCGGCATACATGTCATTCAGCAGCAGGGCCGCCCCTGCCACACCGTTTTCACGGTGATGCAGGCCGGACTGGGCATTGAACGTATGGGTGATGCAGACAGCGCCGTTGCTGTGGGCGTTGACGACTTTCCGGTAGGTAGCGCCGCTGTGCCCGATGGAAACCAGGACATTGTTGTGGGCGCAGAAGCGGGTGAAGTTATAATCCAGGTCATTCTCCGGGGCCAGGGTGATGATCCGGATGAGGTTGTCGGCTGCCCGCTGCCAGACTCTGAACTGCGGGATGTCCGGAGCCGTAATAAATTCTTCCGGCTGGGCCCCGGCATACGCAGGATTCAGGAACGGGCCTTCCAGATGGATGCCAAGCACAGCAGCGCCTTTGTCAATGCGCCGGCGGGTTTCGGCAATGCTTTTCAGGGCTTTGGACATCCGGCCCGGTTCATCCGTCATGACCGTCGGCATGAACGCGGTGACACCTTCCGCAGGCAAAGCGGCAGCCCATCGGCGCAGCCCGTCACCTTTGGCGTCATTGCTGTCATAGCCATAGCCGCCATGGCAGTGAATATCAATAAAACCCGGCAGGATCATGCAGTTGCCGTAGTCTTTATGGCTTTTCTTCTGGTCATAGGGATCTACAGACCAGATCTGCCCGCCGCTGATTTCCAGCTGGGCCGGGGCGAAGCGTTCACCGATCCACACCCTGGTACTTTGAATACGCATGAAATCCTCCCGTTTTCTTTTCATAACTGTAGCATAGATTTACGGTTTACCGATGCAGAATTGTACTGCTATAATCTGAAAAGAAAGCAGGGTGGATTATGATCGGAATCATTGTGACAGGACATGGGAATTATGCCGGCGGGATGATGAAGGCCGTGCAGCTGCTGGCCGGGACACCGGCGAAGTTCGCGGCCGTGGATTTCAAACTGGAAGACAGTACGGATGAACTGGAGCTGAAGCTGCGGGGTGAAATCGAGAAGTTCGGACCATGTCCGGACGGTGTGCTGATTTTTGCGGATCTGGCTGATGAACAGCCGGCAAAAGTCAGCCGGGATCTGGGCCGGAAACTGGCCGGTACAGTCCAGGTGGAAGTGGTCGGCGGAACCAATCTGGGGATGCTGATGGAATGCAATATCGCCCGGGGTTATATCAACAACATCGCGGCGCTGGCTGACCTGGCCGTGGAAACGGGCCTGCAGCAGATTGCCCGGCTGGAACGCTGAACGATATTCCGGACAAAGACAGACACTGATCTGTCTTTTTTTGTGCCGCCGCGTCAGAATCGGCGAATAACATTGTCAGGAGGAGCTTGGCAATGACGAGAATCCATGAACTGCCGGAATCGGAAAGACCCCGGGAAAAAGGGCTGCGGGACGGGGTTGGGACCCTGGCTAACCGGGAACTGCTGGCCCTGCTTCTGCGCAGCGGCAGGCGAGGCGCATCGGTGCTGGAAGTGGCTGATGAGGTGCTGATCAGGGCCGGCGGCATCCAGGGACTGGCACGGCTGGATCATCAGGAACTGTGCCGTATTCCCGGCATATCCGACAGCAAGGCCCTGGAACTGGAAGCCGCTCTGGAACTGGCTGGCCGCATCATCCGGGAACAGGCTGCCGGCAGGAATATCGTGAAGGAACCGGAACACCTGGTGAACTGGCTGCAGATGAGCCTGGGCAGCCAGCGCCAGGAGCACTTCATGGTGGTCTATCTGGACACGGCCCTGCACATCCTGGCCAGCCGGATACTGTTTGTCGGCACCCTGGACGCCAGTATGGTGTCACCCCGGGAAATCCTGCGGGAAGCGCTGCTGCAGTCAGCTGCCGGCATCATCCTGGTGCATAACCATCCCAGCGGATCGCTGCAGCCAAGTGAAGCGGACTGCCGGATGACGGAAAAAATCATGGCCGCCGCCGAAGTCATGGACGTGCAGGTGCATGACCACCTGATTGTTTCCCGGGACGGCTGTCTGAGCATGAAGCGGGAAGGGATGATGAAAACCTTAAGGTCCGGTTTCTGACTGACGCTGCCTGTGCTATAATTTTGTCGTATGATCCGGCAATGGAAAAAACTGCTGGCCGTTTTTTCGGCCTTACTGCTGCTGACCGGCTGTACCCCGGTGAAAACCCAGATAGCCTATACGGTATATCCCGTCGGTTTTCTTGTTGAACGGCTGACGGGAAATCCGTCGCGGGCAGTGTCGGTGCAGCAGGATATGATTATCCAGCGGGCGCAGCTCAAGGAAAACTACGCTGAGATCCTTTCGGATTCCGCCGTGTTTTTCTATGTCGGCCAACTGGAGCCTTACCGCAGTGTCTACGCAGCTGAGATCAACGCGGCCTGTTCTTTGCAGCTGGATCTTTCCGCCATGAACGCTGTCTATGATTTTGAACGGTATATGCCGGTCTATGCCGGGGATGATGTGACCTATGTCGAGAGCCGTTATTACAATGACCCGGCTATGGACAGCATTGATACGGATGTGAAGGACCTGTATCTCTGGACGGATCCGATTGCCATGCTCAGTATGGCCAAGGATATCCGCGACTGGCTGCTTTCCGCCTATCCGGAAGACAAAGAAACGATTGAAGACAATTTCCAGAAACTGGAAACGGATCTGATCAACCTCGATGCCCAGTACCAGGCCCTGGCCACAGCCAACCAGCACGATAAGAAAGAGATCAAATTTGTATCCATGACCGCAAGTTTCGGCAACTGGCAGAAGACGTACGGTTTCCAGGTCTACCCGGTCATTCTTTCCAAGTACGGTGTCCTGCCGAATGCGCAGCAGCTGGCTGTCATTGAGAAGCGGATTCAGGATGACGGCGTCCGGTATATCGTCTACGAACCGAACATGACGGCAGACATGACAGTACTGTTTAACCAGATTGAAGATGATCTGGGCCTGACCCGGGTGGAGCTGAGCAATCTGTCTTCGCTGACCGCGGCAGAGGACAACTCCGGCAAGGATTATCTCTCCATCATGTACGAAAATCTCAGCGTATTGGAAACGATGCGGGAACCGCGCCAGACCGCAGCCCCGGCAGTCACGGCGGAACCGGCAGAGGAGCCGGAGGAATCGCCGGATCCGGAAGCGACCGAAACACCGGAATAAGAGCGGCACTGCGTTTCAAGGCCTCCTATGATACAATATTCAGGGAGGTTTTTTTGTATGAAAAAACTGTTGCTGGTGGATGGGAACTCGATGCTGTTCCGGGCGTATTATGCCACGGCATACGGACGGAAAATGACAAGTCCCGATGGAATTCCGACGAATGCGGTATTCGGTTTTGCGTCCATGATGCAGAAAGCGATCGATACGGTTAAGCCGGATTCGGTGCTGGTGGCGTTTGACGCCGGCAAGCATACCTTCCGGCATGAATTATATGCGGATTACAAAGGCGGCCGTAAGCCGGCGCCGGATGACCTGGTGCCGCAGTTCGGCCTGGTGCGTGACTATCTGGACGGCTATCATATCCGTTGGGTGGAAATGCCCGATATCGAAGCTGATGACCTGATCGGCACGATGTCGAAGCAGTCGGCGGAATACGAAACGGTCATCCTGACGAGTGACCGGGATATGCTGCAGCTGATTGATGACAGCACAACCGTGCTTTTGATGAAGAAAGGCCTGACCGACATGGCGGCAATGACCCCGGCTGCCCTGCAGGAAGAACTGGGTATCCAGCCGCTGCAGATCATTGATTTAAAGGGCCTCATGGGCGATACCAGTGACAATATTCCCGGTATTCCCGGGGTGGGTGAAAAGACCGCCCTGAAGCTGCTCGCCGACTACGGCTCAGTGGAAAATGTGCTGGCCCATGCGGATGAGCTGAAGGGGGCCCTGGCCAAGAAAGTGGATGCCGGCCGTGAGTCGGCCGTCCTGAGCAAGACCCTGGCGACGATCCGGCGGGATGTACCGCTGGACTTCGGCCCGGATGACTGCGCATTCGCCCCGGATTATAAGTCGCTGATCCGCTTCCTGGAAAGTCTTGATATGAAGAGCCTCATCAGCCGGTATGACCAGGTTGAAGAAAGCATCCCGGTCAGCAAAGCGGAGCCGGAAACTTCTTTCACGCGGGCAGGGACATGTCCGGAAGAGCTGCTGAAGGGGCCGCTGGCAGTATTTGTGGATGCTTCCTCGGAATCCTTCCTGCAGGCGGAGGCGTTCGGCCTGGGCCTTGCGGGGGCGGCAGGCAGCGTCTACATGGATCTTGCGGATGTAAAAAAAGATACGGCACTCTGCCGGGTCCTGCAGGATCCCGGGATTACCGTTATCGGTTTTGACGTGAAGCGGAACCTGCACCTGCTTGGCCGGGAGGATCTGGCCGTGCGGTTCAGCGAAGATGCCATGATCCTTGCTTCACTGGCGGATTCCACGCTGACCAGCATTGACAAGATTTTTGACCGGTTTGACCTGCACACCGCCGCATCCCAGGAACAGGTTCATGGCAAGCCCGGCCGGCCGGTTCTGGCTGATCCGGACATGCAGACGCGGTTTGCCTGTGAAAGCGCGGCCAATATCCTAAGACTATATGAGCTGACCCTGCCGCTGATTGAGGAATACGGCATGGTATCCCTGTACCGTGATATTGAAATGCCGCTGACGGAAATCCTGTACCGGATGGAGAAGACCGGGATTGTCTGCGATGAGCGCGTGCTGATGGACATTGCGGCCGGCATGAAAACGGAAATCGATGCCGAGCAGGCTGAGATCTACGCCCTGGCCGGTCAGGAATTCAACATCAATTCCCCCAAACAGCTGGGAGAAGTGCTTTATGATCACCTGCAGCTGCCAAGCGGGCGCAAGCGCAGCACCTCGGCGGATGTCCTGGAGAAGCTGGCGCCTTTCCACCCGATCATCAGTCACCTGCTCAATTACCGCAAACTGCAGAAGATCTACAGCACCTATGCCGAAGGCCTGCAGAAGTATATCGCCGCAGACGGCCGGATCCATACGCTGTACAATCAGTGTGCCACCCAGACCGGCAGATTATCCTCCAGTGAACCGAACCTGCAGAACATCAGTGTCCGGGATGAGCAGGGGAAAGTCATCCGGCGGGCATTCAAGCCGAGTCCGGGGTGCGTGCTGATTGCCAGTGACTATCATCAGATCGAACTGCGCATTCTGGCCCATATGGCCAACGAACCGGGTCTGATTGATGCCTTTGTATCCGGTGTCGATATCCATACCAGGACAGCCATGGATGTGTTCGGCGCGGCACAGGAAGATGTGACACCTTTGATGCGGCGGCGGGCCAAGACCGTCAACTTCGGGATTGTCTACGGCATCAGTGATTTCGGCCTGGCCCAGCAGCTGGATATCAGCCGCCGGGAAGCCGCGGAATTCATTGAAAGCTATTACCGCTCTTATCCGGGCATCCGTTCCTACATGGAGCAGATTATCAAAGACTGTGAGAGGGACGGCTATGTGACGACCCTGTGCAGCCGGCGGCGGGAAATCCCGGAGATTCATGACAAGAACCGCATGGTGCGTGAATTCGGCCGGCGGGCGGCTATGAACGCGCCGATCCAGGGCTCGGCTGCCGATCTCATCAAGATCGCGATGATCCACATCGACCAGGCCATGAAAGCAGCCGGGGTGAAGGCAAAGATGATCCTGCAGGTGCACGATGAACTGATCTTTGATGTCCCGGAAGCGGAAACTGAAATAATGAAACAGATCGTGGAAGAAGGAATGGTGAATGCCATGACCCTGAAAGTCCCGCTGACTGTGGAATGCTCAGTCGGATCAGACTGGTATGAGGCCAAATAATGCCTGAACTGCCGGAAGTCGAAACCGTGCTCCGGGCCCTGGAACTCAGGGTGAAGGATGCCGAAATCAGTGATATTATCATCCGCTGGCCGAAAGTGATCGAAGGGGATCCGGATGTCTTTGTCAGGATGCTCAAGGGACAGCATTTCCGCGGCTTTCACCGGCGCGGGAAGTATCTGCTGTTTACCATGGATGACTGCCTGCTGGTAAGCCATCTGCGCATGGAAGGAAAGTATTTCATAAAAACCGATGCTGACCCGTTCAGCCGTCATGAACATCTTGTCTTCTGCCTGGCTGACGGGCGGCAGCTGCGCTACCATGACACCCGCAAGTTCGGCCGTATGCAGATCCTGCCGAAGGATACGGATCTGGTTTCGTTCCACGATCTGGGGCCGGAACCATTTGCGGAGGCTTTCTCGCCGGAATATATCCATGCCTGGCGGCGGGGCAGAAAAATGCCCCTCAAGTCACTGCTGCTCAATCAGTCGTTTGTGGCCGGGGTGGGCAATATCTATGCCGACGAGATCCTGTTTGCCTGCGGACTCCGTCCGGGCCGCAGCTGTGCCCGGATCACCGGAAAAGATGAAGAGAACATTGTGCGGGAAACCAGGCGCATCCTCAGCGCGGCAATCGCCTCCGGCGGCACAACCATCCGCAGTTACAACAGTTTCGGGATAACCGGGCTGTTCCAGCTGGCCTGCCAGGTGCACGAGCAGAAAATCTGCCGGAAATGCGGCAGTGAGATCAAAGTGAAATGGATCGGCGGGCGGTCCAGTTACTATTGCCCGCATTGTCAGAAATAACATGAAGAAAATCGGTATTACCGGGACAATAGGATCCGGAAAATCAACCTTTGCGTATCTGATCAGGGAAGCCGGCTGGCCTGTTTTTGACGCGGATGCGAGCAGCCGGGCATTCCTGCAGAAAGGCACCGGTTCCTACGATGAGATCGTTGCCTGGTTCGGGCCGGAGGTGGTGGATGAGCAGGGGAACCTGATCAATGCGGCCATCTCTCGCCGGGTGTTCGGCAATGAGGAAAACCGCCTGATGCTCAACCAGATCATTCATCCCCGGGTCAAGGCTGATCTGCTGGCCTTCATGGCGGCGCACCGGCAGGAAAAGCTGGTCTTTGCGGAAGTGCCGCTGCTGTATGAGGCTGGCTGGGAAGATTTGTTTGACCAGGTGGTGGTTCTGACCTGCACGGAGGAAAATGCTGTTGCCAGACTGGTGCGGGATCGCGGCTACACCCGGGAACAGGCGGAAGGACGGCTCCGCTCGCAGCTGAGCCGGGAGATACAGATTGCCAAAGCGGACAAAGTCATTCATAATGACGGCACAGCGGAGATGCTGGCGGCGGAAACCGCCCGCTGGCTGAAGGAACTGGAGGAAGGGGAAGAGAATGGAACTGAAGACCGGTGATGTATATCGAATCGAATGCGGCAGTTTTCTCAGCGATGATCTGACGGTATCGCTGTTTTCCCTGTACCAGCCGCTGATCGGCCGGGATGCGGCCGCGCTGTACATGACGCTTTACAGCGAAGGCTGCCGGCAGAAAACCCAGGAAAGCCATGCCCGGCTGCTGGCCATACTGAATATGAGCATTGATGATCTCGAACGGGCCAGAATCCGGCTGGAAGAATACCTGCTGCTGCGGGTCTACATGCAGACGCAGGAAACCCGGACCAGCTTTGTCTATGTCCTTAACGCGCCGCTTTCAGTCAGCAGTTTCCTGGCACAGAAAGAACTCATGGGCCTGCTGGCAGCGGCCCTTGGCAGCCGGCAGATGGAAATGACCGTTGCCAAGCTGCAGCCGGCCGGGCTGCCGGGCGCGAATTACCGCGAGATTACCAGGGCGGTATCCCATGCCCGGCGCAGTGTCAGTTATGACCGCAGTGTCGACTACAGCCGGCCGGAAAAACGCTACCGGTTTTCCGATGCGGATACCGAAATCAATTTTGACTATGAGCGCTTTCTGTCACAGACCTCGACGCTGGTCTTTCCGGCCGAACTGCGCACCCGCGAAAACATGCAGCTGATCGGCCAGCTGGCTACGGTCTACGGCCTGTCGGCTGACCGCATGCGGATTCTGGTCATGCGCTGCGTCAACATTAACGCCATGACCTTTGACGCGGAAAAACTGAAGGTCCTGTGCCAGAAAACCCAGCCGGATGTGACGCAGGCCAGGGATCCGTACAGCCTGCCGCCGGTATCCTTCCTGCAGGCCCGCCAGAACGGGGCCCCGGTATCGGTGGCCGACCGCAGGATTCTGGAAAATCTTTCCCTGAATATGAAGTTCTCCGGGGAAGTCATCAATATCATGATTGAGTATATCCTGCGGGTATCACAGAACCGGCTGGTCAAATCGTTTGTCGATATGGTGGCAGGTGAGTGGGCCCGGGACGGGGTAAAGACACGCGAGCAGGCGTTTGCGGCAGCCCGCAAGACGCCGCCGGGAGGCGGTGGCCGGAAAACCGGAAAGGACATGCCTGAGTATTATGAGCGGATGGAAAACAGCCCGGAAGAGAAGGCCAGTGATGAGCAGCTGCAGGAAGTGCAGGAAATGATGAAAAGGATGGGCAGACAGTAATGGAAAAGATGAATCCGGTACTGGTAAACCCGGAAGCGTGGGAAGCACAGCGGCAGAAGAAAGCGGCTGAACTCCTGCATGATCCGGAAGCCATGAAAATCATACAGGCCCACGGGATCCCGGCGGAAGCCGTGGCCCGGCAGCCGCAGCGTATTCAGGACTGGCTGCAGGAGCTTTCCCTGTGCAGAAACTGCGCCGGCCTGGCTGACTGCAGGCAGAAGCGCCGGGGCTGGCGGTCCTCCCTGCGTTATGACGGGGTTCTGAGTGATACCATGGAGACCTGCCGTTACGCTGATGAAAAGCAGAAGCAGGAAGCACACCTTGAACAGTATCTGATCAGTGATCTCGGGGCCGCGATGGCGACAGCCTCCTTTGAGGATATCAAGGTCACAGACAGCGATACCCGGTCCTATGTAAATGCCCTGATGAAGACGATGACGGCCTGCAGTTCACTGAAGGGCCTGTATCTCTATGGCAATCTCGGGACGGGCAAGACGTATCTTTCCGCCTGCGCGGCCAACCAGCTGGCCCACCAGGGAAAACAGATTGCCTTTGTTCACTGCCCGGCCTTTGCCGAACGGCTCAGGACCCTGCAGAAAACCAATGAGCACCGGACAGAAATCAGCCGGATGACCTACGCGGATTTCCTGGTTCTGGATGATATCGGCGCGGAAGAAGTGAATGAGCGCCTGCGGGCGGTGATCCTGGCAGTCCTGGATGCCCGCATGCAGAACGGACGCTGCACCTGGTTTACTTCCAATTATGACTTCCGGACGCTGCAGCAGCACTTTACACTGCCGTATGACGGCCGCAATGAACTCGATGCCATGCGCATCATGGAACGGATCAGAGCCCTGGCGGAACCGCTGGAAATCATCGGGGAAGACCGGCGGCTCGTGAACCGGAAAGGGGAAAAAGAATGACAGTACTCGAATCCTTCGGACATTCCTGCTTCAGAATTACCGCAGCCAATGGTTATCAGGTTGTCTTTGACCCGTATGAAACCGGCAGTGTACCGGGGGTTGACCTGCCGGCGGATCTCACCGCCGATGCCGTATACTGCTCGCACGGTCACGCGGACCACAATGCAGCCCATCTGGTACACCTGCGCCAGGACGGCCCGGATAACCCGTTTGTCATGACCGAAGTCACTGTGCCGCATGATGATGCCGGCGGTGCCAAGCGGGGCATGAATGTCATCCGTAAGCTCCAGGCCGAAGATTTTACGGTTATTCATTACGGGGACATCGGCCGTGACCTGACCCCGGAGGAGACAGAAATCCTCAAAGGTGCGGACCTGATCCTGATTCCGGTCGGCGGTTACTTTACCATCGACGCTGCGCAGGCAGACAGGATCATCCGTGATACCGCGCCGAAAACCGCCGTGCTGATGCATTACCGCAGCGCGCTTGGCGGGTATGATGTGATCGCCCACATCGATGATGTCAGAATGATCATCCCGGCTAAACACTGCCCGGACTGGACCATGACCGTGGAAGATCACCCGGGTATCTGGACAATGGAACCGTATCGCGGGTAAATAGTTGGCAATAAATCGGCATATCTGCCAGACGCGAAAACACTGATAAATATGCTTAAAAATTGTATATCGACGATAATTGCAAAGTGATAATCACAAAAATATTAGCACTTAACTATTGACAGTGCTAATATCTGCGCTATCATATAAGTGCAGCTGGATGATGGCTGAGAAAGAGGTGTACAAATGATGAGATATTTACCGGAAAGAAAGAGTTTGTTTGATGATATGTTCGATTCCATGTTCAACGGCAGCGGCTTCAACTCCGCCAATGCGCTGATGCGCACGGACATCCGTGAGAAAGACGGGAAATACCTGCTGGATATTGACCTGCCTGGCTACACAAAGGAAGACATCAAGATTTCCCTGTATAACGGCAACCTGACAGTCCATGCGGAACACAATGAATCGCAGGAAGAAAAGGACGAAAAGGGAAATGTCCTGCGGCAGGAGCGCTACAGAGGCTCTGTCAGCAGAAGCTTCTATGTCGGTGACGCCATCCGTGAAACAGATGTCCACGCTTCCTTCAACAACGGTACACTGACCGTTGAAATCCCGACAGCGGAGAAAAAGGAAGCAGAAGAGAAGAAGTTCATCAGTATTCTCTAAATATGAAAAGAGCCCGTATCATTGATACGGGTTTTTTTCGTTGATCCGGTTTGTTTACGGCCGCCTGGTGTGGGCGGTACGGGACTGGATTTCCGCAATGGCTGCCTGCTGGTTCAGAATGACCGGGATGACAATCGGGTTGCGGTTGGTCCGCTGATAGAGGAACGGTTCCAGGCAGGAGCGGATGGTATTCTTCAGTTCCCCGAAGGTGGTGCGCTGCAGCATCTTTTTCTTCAGGGCATCATATACAACCAGTTCTGCTTCCTTCAGCAGGGTCTGGGAATCCTTGATGTAGACAAAGCCGCGCGAGACCAGGGACGGCCGGCAGAGAATCTTGTTGTACCGGCTGTCGATTGTGACAATCACTGCCACCATGCCGTTGTTGGCCAGGATCTGACGGTCCTTGATAACCGAGGTGGACAGGCCGCTGGCGTCGTTGCCGTCAACGTAGATGGCGTCTGTCTGGATGCGCTCGTTGGCGATGAAGCATTCCTCGTTGCGGAGCACGACGATATCACCATTGGCACAGATCATATGCCGGTCTTTCGGCACGCCGGTTTCCGCAGCGGTTGCCGCATGCTGCACCAGCATTTTGTATTCCCCGTGCACCGGCATGAAGTACTGCGGCTTGATCAGGTTGAGCATGAGTTTCTGCTCCTCCACCGGCGCGTGCCCGGTCGTATGGAAGGAAGTTAGCGGGGAGTTTGTAATGACGTTGGCGCCGACCCGGGTCAGCTGGTTGACAACTGCGGAGACGGAAACACCGTTGCCCGGAATGGGGTTGCTTGAAAACAGCACAGTATCACCCGGAATGATCTTGATGAACCGGTGGGTGCCGTTGGCGATGCGGCTCAGCGCAGCGAGCGGTTCACCCTGGCTGCCGGTGCAGACGATGCAGATCCGGTTGGCCGGCAGGGTGTTGAGTTCGTTGCCGGAGATGAAGCTGCTTTCCGGGATTTTGATGACACCCATGCGCTTGCCGATTTCCACAACATTTTCCATGGAGCGGCCGAAGACTGCCACTTTGCGGTTGCACTGCACGGCGGCCTCGAGAATCTGGTTGAGCCGCAGGACATTGGACGCGAACGTGGAAACAAGCAGGCGGCCCGGGGTGCGGCGCATCTGGTCAACGATCGAAGCGGCCACCCGTTTCTCTGAGATCGAGAAGCCCGGCACACCCGAATTGGTGGAGTCACTCATCAGCAGGGTGACGCCGATCTGGCCGATATAGGCCATCTTCTGATAATCGGACTGAATGCCGATCGGGGTCAGGTCAAACTTGAAATCACCGGTTTCGACAATCCGGCCGTTGGGTGTATTGATCAGGACCCCGAGAGAGTCCGGGATGGAATGCACGGTGTTGAAGAAACCGACATTGAAATGCTTTGTACGGACCCGGCTGTCACCGTCAATCTCCACGATTTTCACGGAACGGGACAGTCTGTGCTCCTCGAGTTTTTTCTCGATCAGGGCCTTGGCAAACCGCGGCGCGTAGATCTGTTTGAGATGAATGGACTGCAGGAAGAACGGGATCCCGCCGATATGGTCTTCATGACCATGGGTAATGATCAGGGCCTTGATCTTGGCCTGGTTTTTGACCAGATATGTAAAATCCGGAATTACGTAATCCACACCCATGAGCTCGTCTTCGGGGAACAGGACACCGCAGTCGATAATGATAATTTCGTCATCATGTTCGATGCAGTACATATTCTTGCCGACTTCACCCAGTCCGCCGAGCGCATAGACTAAAGTATCAGTCCGCCGGTTGATTGAATTTCTCTCAAAATCCGGTTCAGGCACTCCCGAATAACGGACGGTGCGGCCGCTTCCTGCGGCTTTGTTTTCTGTCATAGATTATAAACCTCGCTGTTGATGCTCGCTGAAATTGATAAAAGAATAAAAGTAAAAGCAATTAATGTCGTATTGATTATAGCATGAATCAGACACGGTAAAAAGAATTGTCAGATAACAACCGCATCGGCGACCTTCGGGAACGGGTTGCCGGCGTTGATGTGATCGTAGAACAGGGTGCCGCTGAAATGATCCAGCTCATGCTGGAGCACAATGGCCAGATAGCCGCGGGCGCGGATGGTGATCTTCTGATCAGTCAGCAGATCATAGCCCTGGACAGTCACCCTGGCGCTGCGGACCACGTAGCCCTCGTGTTCCTCAGCCACGGAAAGGCAGCCTTCACCGCTTTCCAGATAGGCTTTCTGCACGGAAGAGGACACAATCCGCGGATTGGCCAGCATATACTCATAGACAACTTCATTCTCGTTCTTGTCGAGTTCTTTCACGATGACAGCGGTCAGCTGCTTCGGAACACCAAGCTGGATCGCGCTGATGCCCACAGCCGGCCGCAGGTTCTTCTTTTCGGCCAGTTCGGGGTCGGTGGATTCCTTGACGTATGTATACATTTCGGTCAGCAGCTGTTTATCTTCTTCCGTCAGCGGCAGGCTGACCGGCTTGGATTTCATCCGGATTCTCGGGTCTGTATCTTTGATGATCGTATCATTATTAATAAGCATCTTTTTTTACCTCGTCTGTAATTCTAGCAGAATTGTGTACCTTGTCAAAACTTAACCCGTGCATGCTTACGTAAGTCAGCGGGTATGTTACAATCAATACGTATATGACGGCCATGGACAATACGCAGAAGTCTGCCTCGGGCAGACGCCGGTTTTTTCTCAGCCTGCCGCCGGAACACGATGTTCTGATCAACCGCAGCATCTGGTTTCTGGCGCTTTTCGGCCTGCTTATGATCGCCAGTGCCTCCATGGGCATCGCGGACGGGCGGACCTGGTATCTGCTGTTTACCGTTGCCAAGCAGGTGGTCTTCCTGACCGGCGGGGTTATCGCCATGAACTGGCTGGCCGGGCATTTCAATATCCGTTATCTGCAGAGTGAAAACTTCCCGCTGCTGGCCATCGTGATGGGCATCCTGCTTTTGGCGTGCCTGCTGTTCCGCGAGGTCGGCGGGGCCAGGGCGTGGATCCGGGTGCCGATTTCCAGCGTGGACATTTCCATCCAGCCGTCGGAATTCTCCAAGATCATGATTATCCTGGTCGTGGCCGCGTACTGCGGTGATATCAGGAAACGCTTCCCGACGGACTGGGCAATGCTGCAGCGGCCGGCGATTTTCGTTGTCGGATACATGCTGATCGTGCTGGTGCTGCAGAAGGACCTGGGCTCCATGGCGGTTATGGCTGTTATCGGGTTTGTCTGCGTGGAGATCCCGTCACATCCGCAGATGCGGAAGTTCCAGCGGGTTCTGGCCATGGTTGTCGGTTCGCTGTTTACGCTGGCATTATTCATGCTGACACCGTGGGGCGAAGGCCTGATCAACCATCTGCCGCTGCAGAAGTACCAGATCAACCGGATCCTGTCCTCCATCAATCCGTTTATCGACCAGTACAATACCGGATATCAGCTGATCAACGGCCTGGTTTCATTCGCCACCGGCGGGGTGACCGGGCTTGGCTTCGGCAACTCCGTGCGTAAGTATACCCGTTTCCCGGCAGCCAACACGGATTTCATCCTGGCCATTGTCGTGGAAGAACTTGGCTATATCGGCTTTCTGATGATCTTCATCCCGTACTGCCTGATTGTCTGGCGGCTGCTGCAGTATGCCTGGCGGATGAAGAGCGAAAAGGGACGGATTATCCTGACCGGCACGGCCATGTATATTGTCGTGCACAGTATTTTCAATATCGGCGGGGTGACCGGGCTGATCCCGCTGACCGGCGTACCGCTGCTGATCATCTCGGCCGGCGGTTCCTCAACCCTGTCACTGATGTGCGCCATCGGCATTGCCCAGGCAGTCATCTGTCAGTTCAAACGGGGTGAAATCGAATGAGGATTGTTGCCGGGGAGTATTCTTCCCGTAAACTGGAAACACTGAAAGGGGAAGCTACAAGGCCGACGCTGGACAAAGTGCGTGAGGCGGTGTTTTCTTCCCTTGGCGGTTTTTTCCCCGGCGGCCGGGTGCTGGATCTGTATGCCGGCAGCGGCGCGATCGGTCTGGAGGCACTCTCCCGCGGCCTGGATGAAGCGGTTTTTGTTGACAGCAGCCGGGAAGCCGTGCGCATTGTCCGGAACAATATCGCCTCATTAAAAGCCGGGGCACGCAGCCGGGTGCTCTGTGTCAAGGCTGCTGCCGCGCTGGCTATCCTGCAGAAGGAAGGGCAGAAATTCGACCTGGTATACCTCGATCCGCCGTATGCCCGGCAGGAAAATGACCGGATTTTGAAGCTGCTGGATGAATATCAGCTGCTCAATCCGGGCGCCCGTGTTGTCATTGAATCACTGAAAGAAGATCCCAGACCGGAAGATACACCATCCATCCGGTTTCATAAAGACGCGGTATACGGGATAACCCGGATCCGCTATTACATCTGTCAGGAGGACTGAAACATGAAAGCTTGTTATCCGGGAACCTTTGATCCCATCACATCAGGACATCTCGATGTCATTGAGCGGGCCAGCCGCATGTTTGATGAACTGGTAGTCCTGATTATGCAGAATCCGCGCAAAACCTGTGTGTTTACCGCGGAAGAACGGAAGGAACTGATTGAGCAGAGCATTGCCGCGCTGCCTTGCCATGACAAAATCACAGTCATGATTGGCTCCGGCCTGACGGTGGACTATGCCGGCAGAATCGGCTGCAGCGCCATCATCCGCGGCATCCGTGCGGTTACGGACTATGAATATGAACTGCAGCAGGCAACCGCCAACCTGATGCTCAATGACCGTATTGAAACGCTGTTCTTCATTGCCCGTCCGGATTACTCGTTCCTGAGTTCTTCCGTGGTCAAGGAAATCGCGCTGAATGACGGCGATGTCACAAGACTGCTGCCGCTGGAGATCGTTGACCGGGTGGTCCGCCAGCTCAAGGAGAAGTACAGATGAAAAAGCTTTACGGCACCGTTGTGCCGTTGATTACCCCGCTGCTGGATGATGACAGCATCGATACGGAAAGCCTGTGCCGGCTTTGCGACCACGTCATTGACGGCGGTCTGCAGTGCCTGTATCCGTGCGGTACGACCGGGGAAATGATGTACCTGAGCGTAGCCGAACGAAAACTCGTGGCGGAAACGGTTGTCCGGTATGCGGCCGGCCGGGTGCCGGTATTCGTTCAGACAGGGGCCTGGAATCTGGCTGATACCATTGAACTGTCGCGGCATGCCGTTGAAATCGGCGCTGATGGCATCGGGGTGGTAACACCGGTATTCTATAAGCTGTCGGACCAGGGCCTGATTGATTTCTACAAGGCTGTGGCTTCGTCCGTGCCGGCAGATTTCCCGGTTTATCTCTATGCCATTCCGCAGAATGCGGTGAATGATATCACCCCGGCTGTGGCTGAGGCAGTTGCGGCAGAATGTCCGAATGTCGTCGGCATCAAGTACAGCTGGCCGGACTTCACCAGACTGCAGCAGTTCATGCTGGTGCGCAATCAGACCTTCAGCGTACTGGTCGGCCCGGATCATCTGTTTGAGGCCGTCTGTGCCGTCGGCGGTGAAGGGGTGGTCTCCGGCAATGCCATGTGCGTACCGGAACACTATGCGGCCCTGTGGCAGGCCATTCAGGCAAAGGATTTCGATCTGGCCACAAAGCTGCAGCGGCGCACCAATGTGCTCAATGCCCTGATGTGTGAGATCAACAACATCGCTGCCTACAAAGTGATTCTTAAAGACGAGGGGGTCATCCGTACATCAAAGGTCAGAAGGCCGATGGAGAACCTGACGGCAGAACAGGAAAAACAGCTGCTGGAACAGCTGCATGACCTGCGGTATCGGGAGATTATCCTCTAATACAATCAAGTCCGTCCCGGGCCGGGGCGGACTTTTTATCGTTTCTCATCATCCGGAATCAGCGCCGGATCAAACATGACCCGGGAATGGTTGTTCAGAATCAGCCGGGTTTCCATGATCATTCCGGAAGCCTTGTCAATCTGATCCCGGTAGACCCGGGAGATCCGGTACCATGTCTTATCTTCCTGCCGGTAATGATGGTCTTCTTCCCGCAGCCGGTATGTCCATGGCAGCTCAGCGGAACAGCGCAGTTCGCCATGGAGAACTGCGGTCTCCATTTCCATGATCAGCTGGAATGTCTGATCCGTGCCGTTGTAAAAACGATAATCAATGTGGTTCCAGGCGACCGATGTACCGATGCCGAAGGGGACCCGGCGCTGCCGATCGGGAAACAGCGCATCACTGTGATGGTGCAGTTCCTTTA
>JAEEHG010000195.1 GCA_016280695.1 Solobacterium sp.
ACCCTACGTTTATTTACAGCGAAATTTCTCAAACCCTACGTTCATTTACAGGTAGGGGGTCCACCCTACGTTTATTTACATTGCCCTTTTTTTCTGCCCGAAAAAAAATTTATAATTTTTAGCACTCAGCACTTGCAAGTGCTAAAAACTGAGCTATAACAAAATTGAACAAAGGAACAGAGAAGATCCTGAACAGAATCCAAACGCTCCGTCCCCTTGCTCAGAAACATAGTTCAGATATGAACATGAAGAAGAGTAAAGGAGGAATAAACTATGTTTGCACCGAAATTGTTTACTGAGAATCTGTTTGATGACTGGGATGAATTCCCGTTCTGGAAAGGCTTCAATGACATCGACCGGAAACTCTATGGCAGAAGGGCTGCCAGGGAGATGCTGACGGATGTCCGCGAGCACGACAATCACTACGAAGTGATTATTGACCTGCCGGGTTTCAAGAAGGATGAAATCACGATTGAACTGAAGGATGGCAGCCTGACCGTCACCGCGGCCAAGGGACTCAACAAGGACGAGAAGGACAAGGAAGGCACCCTGATCCGTCAGGAACGTTACAGCGGCATGATGCAGAGAACGTTCTATGTCGGCGAGAATGTCAAGCACGAGGAGATCAAGGCGAAGTTCGAGAATGGTGTTCTGACCCTTGAGATACCGAAGGAAGAAACGCCGAAGCTGCCGGAAAAGAAGACCATCATGATTGAAGGATAACCGGCAGTACAGACAGTTAAGAACACATCACAGAACAAAAAAACAGCCTGGGATTTCCCGGCTGTTTTTCTTCAGAACATGCGGATCAGTTCCTGCACGGCTCTGGGGGTATAATCCGCTTCCGGCAGGATGAAATAAAACTGACGGATGGCTGCCGGACTGCGGAGCTTGTAGAAACATAACGGGATATCGGCGTTGACAACCATGCGGTCACAGGTCAGGGTTGCGCCATAGCCCGCCGCTGCCATGTGGTAGGCAGTTGCCAGCTGGGCCAGCGACAGGGTGATGTCCGGACTGAAACAGGCCTCCTCGAACATCTGCAGGGCCCGTTCATGCAGGTTGTTGCCCTGGTCCAGAATGATATACGGAAGACTCTGGAAATCGTGCAGATAGACAGCCGGACAGGCGTCGGTATGATGCCGCCCGTCAATGATATCCAGTGCGGTCATGGCATAATCATGGTTTTCTTCGTTGATGGGATAAGCGGCCGGTACAGCCAGCAGGATCTGGTCTTCAAATGCCGGCCGGTGGGCAAACTCCCGGATCACTTCATCGTTGCAGTTCAGGGTCAGATCGATCCGGTGTTCCCGCAGCAGTTCACTTAAGGCGGCTGAACTGTCCTCAGTGATTTCAATCCTGATGCCGGGATACAGCTGGTGGAAGCGGGCCAGGACCGGGGCCAGAATGTATGAGTTGATATAGTGTGATCCGCCGATCCGGAGGACGCCGCTGCGCAGTTCGGACAGATCACTCAGGCGGGCATCGAGTTCCTGTTCCAGCACCTGCATCTTTTCAATGGCCCGGATATAAATCTGTCCGGCATCTGTCAGCCGCATCGGCCTGGTGCCGCGGTCAAACAGACGGACACCGAGCTCGGCTTCGGTTTTCCGCAGGGCCATGCTCAGGGCAGGCTGGGACACAAACAGTTTATCGGCAGCTTTCATGATGTTTCCCTGCCGGTAGATCTCGTAGATATATTCCATTTCCTGTTTCATGACGGCACCTCTTTCCGGCTTGATTATAACATCAAAAATATTGATATAAAGATAAATAATGCGTATTTGAACTGATGTTAGATACTCCATATGATGAAAACGGATAAAGGAGGCAGCGAACATGAAAATCAATGCGCTGATGATGGATGAACAGGATAATGTCGTCACCTGTGTCACCGAAGTCCCGGCCGGGGAAGAAGTCGTTTTCCGCAAGGGAACAGAATTGCAGACAGTACAGGCAGAGGAAAACATTCCGTACTGCCACAAGATTGCCCTGACAGATCTGCCGGCAGGCAGCGATGTCATCAAGTACGGCGAGCTGATCGGCAGAACAACCGAAGATGTCAAAAAAGGACACTGGGTATCCGACCGGAATATCCTCAGCGTTCCGCGTGACTATGAAAACGAAATGATCCCCCTGGAGGCTGACGGCAGTGTCAGCGAAGCGGCGAAGGAACAATACACCTGGGGCGGGAACCCGGGTGAAGGGCTGGGTGCCGATGAGATTCTGGCCGGCCTCAATGTGGTCCGTGATCCGCAGACCGGCCGTATGCAGTTCTGGGGATATAAGCGGCAGGAAGGCAGAGCCGGGATCCGTAATCATGTACTGATCCTGCCGACCTGCGCGTGCGGCAGTGAAAGCTCCCGGATTGTGGCCAGCCAGGTGCGGGGGGCTGTGAATATCGTGTTCAATACCGGCTGCTCCGATGTGGCCGCAAACACCGCCATGTCCCAGAAGGTTCTGACCGGCTTCGCCCTGAACCCGAATGTATACGGGGTCGTCATCATCGGCCTGGGCTGTGAAACAGTCGGACACCGCAAGCTGCGGGAAAAGATTCAGGCGCTGACTTCCAAGCCGGTTGTCTCCTTCGGCATTCAGGAAGAAGGCGGCACACTGAAGACAATTGAAAAAGCTGTCCGGGCTGCCCGGGAAATGGCAGCGGAAGCCGGCCTGCAGCAGAAGGAACTGTGTGACATCTCCGAGCTGCTGCTGGGCATTGAATGCGGCGGTTCCGACGCGACAAGCGGTATCGCTTCCAACCCGGCAGTCGGTGAATGCTCCGACCTGCTGGTTGACCTGGGTGCCTCTTCGATTCTCAGTGAATCCATTGAGTGGATCGGCGGTGAGCATATCGTAGCCCGCAGAGCGGTGACGCCGGAACTGCATAATCAGGTCATTGAAGTCTGCCGGGCCTACGAAGAGCATCTGAAGGCAGCCGGACAGGACTGCCGGGCCGGCCAGCCTACGCCGGGCAACAAGGCCGGCGGGCTCTCTACCCTGGATGAAAAGTCACTTGGCTGCATCCGCAAGGGCGGGACAAGACCGGTTACGGAAGTGCTGGAACAGGCTGTCCGCCCGCAGGGCAGGGGCGCCATGGTCATGGATACAGCCGGATATGATATTTCTTCGGTTACTTCCATGGTAGCCGGCGGCTGCAACCTCGTCATCTTCACAACCGGCCGCGGCACACCGACAGGCAATGCCATTGTTCCGGTGCTGAAAGTAACCGCCAATGAGCGCACGTTCCGGATGATGGACGACAACATGGATGTTGACCTGAGCCCGATTGTGCGCGGTGAAAAGTCCTACAGGGAAATGGGCAGGGAACTGGTCGGCGTGATCTCCGATGTCATGAATGGAAAGCTGACAAAGGCCGAGGCGTACGGATTCTCGGATATCGCCGTAGACCATGTCTGCCGGTATGTTTAAGCAGCGGAAACAGGGAGGATGAATAAAATGAAAACACTGATGAAGAAATGGACAGACATGGGTCTGTTTACAAAAATCATGATCGGCTTTGTGATCGGTATCATTGCCGGTCTGATCCTGGGGCCGAAGGCTTCGGCCCTGGCTTTCCTGGGCACACTGCTGACCAGGCTGCTGACCATGGTCGTGGCCCCGCTGGTTCTGGGCCTGCTGATCTGCTCGGCGGCTGATGTCAAAGACTTCAAGACCCTTGGAAAGATCGGCGGCAAGACCATCGCGATCTTCCTGGGCGGCACAGCGGTTGCGGTCGCCATCGGCCTGGTGCTGTCGAACCTGATGCAGATCGGGGCTGGCTTCACCATGCCGGCAGACGTATCCTACACTGCCGGTGAAGTGCCGAGCATTGTGGATACCCTGATGAATATCGTACCGACCAACCCGTTCAATGCTCTGTCCACACAGAACCTGCTGCAGATTATCTTCTTCTCGCTGCTGCTGGGCTTCGCGCTGATTGCCCTGGGTGAAAAGGGTGAGCCGGTGCTGAATTTCTTCCGCGCCTGGACCGAGGCATGGAAGGAAATCACCAACATTGTCCTGAAGTTTACCCCGTACGGCGTCTTCGGCCTGATGGCCAATATTGTCGGCAAGTACGGTCTCGATATCATGCTGCCGTATCTGAAGACAATCGGCGCCTGCTATATCACCTGCTTCCTGTTCACAATCTTTGTACAGGGCGGCCTGATGGTCGGTGTCTATGGCGGCATCAGCCCGAAGAAGTTCTTCTCCACCATGAAGGATGCCATGCTGTTCGTGTTTGCGACCTGCTCCTCCGTGGCAACGATTCCGCTGAACCTGAAGTGCACAAAGAAACTCGGTGTGTCTGACAAGATTGCCGACTTCGTCATCCCGTTCGGGGCGGTCATGAACATGAACGGCACAGCGATCTATGAAGCGGTTGCGGTTGTCTTCGCTTCCCAGGTCTTCGGTATCCACCTCAGCGTTACCCAGCAGATCATGGTCATGGTTACCGCGGTCCTGGCGTCGGTCGGTACAGCCGGTATCCCCGGTTCCGGCCTGGTCATGCTGACCATCGTGCTGAATGCTGTCAACCTGCCGCTCGAGACTATCGGCCTGCTGGCCGGTATTGACAGGATTCTGAACATGGCCAGAGTCATCCCGAACATCGTCGGTGACGCCGCGGCTGCTGTCATGGTTGCCAAGAGCGAAGGTGAACTGCATCCGGAACTGGTTAAAGACGAAGACTGAGCGAAATAAAAATCACCACTGTACCGGCATCAGCCGGACAGCGGTGATTTTTTTCTGTTATGCGTGCATTTCCTGCAGCAGGACCGCAGCAGTGCGGGCGGCCTGGGCGGCGTCGTCCGTATAGGCGTCAGCCCCGATTTCATCGCAGAATTCCTGCGTGATCGGCGCGCC
>JAEEHG010000196.1 GCA_016280695.1 Solobacterium sp.
CTTCCTGTCGTATTTCAATGATCTTTTTGTCAGTGAAGTCATTGGCTATACCAAACCGGATCCCCGCTTTTTCTCCGCCTGTCTGGAACGGCTGGGCCGGCGGCCGGATGAAGTCATCCTGCTGGGTGATTCACTGACCGCTGACATCCGCGGGGCCATGGCAGCAGGGCTTTTGTCCTGCTGGTTCAACCCGGACCGGAAAGCAGAAAAAAACCACCCGGACTATACCATTTCCCGGCTGGCTGAATTTGTCCCGTTATTAAAGAAACTGACGGCTGCTACAGAATCCCCAGATGCTCCAGCAGGATTTTAACCCCCATCAGAATCAATACTGTTCCCCCGAGGAGCTGTGAACCTTTCTGAAACCGGCTGCCCAGCAGGGCGCCGGCTTTTACGCCTGTAAAGGACAGCAGCCCGGTAATAATCCCGATGGACGCGACCGTCGGCAGCAGTCTGACATTGAGGAACGAAAACATGACCCCGGTGGCCAGGGCGTCAATGCTGGTCGCGACAGCCAGCGGCATCATGGCCCTCCAGCTGAAATCCGGCACCGCCGGTTCATCACCGAACGCTTCCCGGATCATATTGATGCCGATCCAGCCCAGCAGGATAAACGCGATCCAGTGATCCACGGCCGTAATGTAATCCTTGAAGGCCATGCCCAGCAGATAACCGATGGCCGGCATCAGTGCCTGAAAGCCGCCGAACCATACCGCCGCGCTCAGGGCCTGCCGCCCGGTGGCTTTTCCGGAAGCCAGCCCCTTGCATATGGACACCGCAAAGGCATCCATGGACAGACCGACCGCTATGACAATTACTTCCCACAGTTTCATCGACTCAAAAGCCTAACATGATCCCTGCATGCAGGCAAGAAAAAAAGAATTCCTGAGAATTCCTTTTACTGGAGTTTATCCAGCTGTTTTTCAAAGTAATCTTTCGCCTGGTCAAAGGTTGTATCAAGTGCTACGGCAAATTCTTCAAATAAATACTGCTCTGCCTTGCGCATATATTCGCCGTCAATGGATGCCAGTTTCTTATGGGATTCAAGCCGTTCCTTATTCCGGAGATATGATGTCTTGATGATCCGCATCAGTTCCTCCGGTTCGTCTCCCTTCAGCAGCGCCGCGTACTGGCTCTTCATATTTGCCGGTTTGTTTTCCAGGCATTCGATCGTATGAAAGCGTCCGATCAGGCGGTCGATTTCCTCTCTCGTGATCAGGTCCCGCAGATGCCCTCCCTTGTTGGCAACCGGGACTTTCATACGGGTCGATCCATCCTGCAGACTGTACGGTTCCAGGATATAGCAATCCTCCCCGGTAAGGTCTGATGTGCACTGGCCGACGACCCGGCACACATTCCTTCTGTAAACAACGACATCATCGATTTTATACATGCACATCCACCTGCCCTTCTATAACTGATACATTAAAATAATAGCATATTATCGCTGTTTTTTCATGTTTTCGTCGGTTCAGACAATCTGCAGGAGGAAGAATTTCAGGTAATCTGTTTCATCAATTCCAAGCATGACCGGATGGTCCGGGGAAGCATGCCTTTCCTCCACCAGGCGCAGGCCTACACCGGCATCACCGGCCGCCCGCTGCAGCATCTCCAGAAAGTCCTCCGTATGCATGAAGTGCGAACACGAACAGGTCACCAGGTAACCGCCCCGGGGCAGGATCCGCATGGCCAGGGCATTCAGGCGCTGATAACCGCTGCTGGCCCGGGCAAAGGTCCGGCGGCTTTTCGTAAAGGCAGGCGGGTCGAGAATGATCAGGTCATAGGCAGCGTGCTTTTGCAGCTGTTCTTCCAGATAGGCAAAAACATCGGCCTCCACAAATTGAATATCATTGAAGCCGTTCAGCGCCGCGTTCTCTGCCGCCAGGTCCAGGGCCCGCCGGGATATGTCAACCGCCGTCACAGCCGCCGCCCCGCCGGCGGCCGCATTGAGGGCAAAGGCCCCGGTATGGGTGCAGCAGTCCAGCACCCGCATGCCCGCAGCCATCTTCCGTACCGTCAGGCGGTTATATTTCTGGTCCAGGAAAAAGCCTGTCTTCTGGCCGTTTTCCACATCCACCATGTAGCGGATCCCGTTCTCCGTGATCGGGAATACCGTCTGTTCCGGCACGGCGGCGCCATGTACATACCAGCCCTTTTCCAGAGGCAGGCCTTCTTTCTGCCGCAGGGCGCCCTCGTTGCGCTCATAGATGCCGCGGACCGTGACCCCGCGCCTGTCAAGGCCGCTGATCAGGGCATCGTAAATAGCCGTCTTGCGCTGTTCCATGCCATAGGAAAGCACCTCGGCCGCAAGAATATCACCATACCTGTCCACCGTGACCCCCGGCAGCCCGTCCGCTTCACCGTGAATCAGCCGGCAGGAGGTGAAATCCTCCCCCATTACCTTTTCCCGGTAAGCCAGGGCATATTCTGTCCGCCGGGCAAAGAAGGCATCGTCAAAAACCTCATTGGCATTGGCCGACAGCAGCCGGATACGGATCTTCGACTGCTCGCTCCAGAGCCCGGTCCCCAGATAATGATTCTTCTGGTTCATCACATCCACCAGCGCCCCGTTGGCGATGTCCGGGCTGCCGGATGTGATTTCCGTGTCATATACCCAGGGATGTCCGGCCCGCAGCCGGGCTTCCTGCTTTTTTGTCACCTGTACAGCCGGGAAGTTTCTTTCCGTTTTCATGTTTCCCCTCTTATGCCGCGGTCCGGTCAATGATGGCCAGAACGTCTTTCACCGAAGGCATGTCCGCCAGGTCAGCCGCGTAATGGGCATACCGGACCGTACCGTCGGCCGCGACAACAAACAGCGCCGGAAGCTGCTGTTCATTCCCTTCATAATCACCGTGTTTATAACCCTGTTTCCGGGCCGCGTTCAGCTTGGCCATGGTGCGGAAAATATTGCCGGCCAGGGCCCGCATGTTCCGGGCCGGTCTGATCTCCAGCTGCCGGTAGAATTCCATTTCCGGGTCACAGATGAATTCCAGCGGCAGCGGGGTTTCCTGCAGGGCCTTCCGCATGTGTTCCTGATCGCTCTGCAGAACAACATACACCCGGGCATTGCGGTCTTTGAATTCCCCGATATGGGCAGCGATGTCATGAATATCCAGGCGGCATACCGGGCAGCCGATATAGCGCAGCACCCAGAATACGGTCGTGCCGGTCAGAACATCACCTGTCGTCACATTATCTTCGAAAACCGTCCGGAAGGTCATTTCCGGAAAGCGGTCGCCTGTCTTCAGTTTCATAATCCTCTTCTCCCTGCCCCGCCGCTTCCGCAGGACAATATTATTATATCAGCAGGTATCATTTTCCGGCTGTTCCTGTTCATTCCTGCTATAATAATTGAGCACTGCAGGAAATATAAAAATGGTATTCAGCACACTGACATTTCTGTTTGCCTATCTGCCGGTCGTTCTGCTGGCATATTTTATTGTTCCGGCCCGGTTCCGGAACCTGGTTCTGCTGATTGTCAGCCTGTTTTTCTACGGCTGGGGCGAACCGGTCTATGTGCTGGTCATGGTGTTCTCCATACTGATGAACTGGCTGTTCGGCAAGCGGATTGCCCGCGCGGCTGATACAGACCGGGAAGCAGCGAAAAGAGCCCTCATATTATGCCTGGCAATGAATCTTCTGCTGCTCGGCTTCTTCAAATACACGGATTTCCTGATTGACAACCTGCGCCTGCTGGGCCTGACCGGGCTGAAGCCCCTGCACATCCGGCTGCCCATCGGCATCAGTTTCTATACCTTCCAGACCATGTCCTATCCGATTGACCTGTACCGGAGACAGACAACCGAACAGAAGAGCCTGGTCAGTTTCGGCGCGTATGTGTGCATGTTCCCGCAGCTGATTGCCGGGCCGATCGTCCGCTATACGGACATCGCCGCCCAGCTTGACAAGCGCTCGATCCGGATTGAGGACTTCAGTGCCGGGGTCCGGAGGTTTACAGCCGGACTCTGCAAGAAGGTCCTGCTGGCCAACAATTCCGGTGCTGTATATGAAGCCATCGCGGCCCTGCCGGATATGCAGCAGAGCACCCTGACAGCCTGGCTGGGCATCATCTGCTTTGCCTTCCAGATTTACTTTGATTTCAGCGGGTATTCCGACATGGCGATCGGCCTGGGCAGGATGCTCGGCTTCGACTTCCTTGAAAACTTCAATTACCCGTATATATCCGACTCGGTAACGGATTTCTGGCGCCGGTGGCACATGTCACTGAGCTACTGGTTCCGGGATTATGTCTATATTCCCCTGGGCGGAAGCCGCAAGGGACTTCCCCGGCAGATCCTGAATCTGCTGATTGTCTGGTTCCTGACCGGCTTCTGGCATGGGGCAGCGTGGAATTTTGTCCTCTGGGGGCTGTTCTACGGCTTTGTGCTGATCCTGGAAAAGGCTTTCCTGCTCCGGCTGCTCGGGCACCTGCCGCGCTTCTGCCGGCATGTCTACACCCTGCTGGTCGTCCTGATTGCCTGGGTGCTGTTTGCCTTTACCGATCTTTCCGCGGGCCTGCATTACCTCGGCCTGATGTTCGGCTCCGCCGGTGTCCTGGCCGATCAGATGACCTGGTTCTATTTCCGCGGCAATATCTTCCTGCTGGCTGCCTGTGCCCTGGCTTCGACGCCTGTCGCCGTAAAGCTGCGGCCGGTCCTGGACCGGGTGCGCCCGCTCATGCCGGCCGTCACCCTGCTGGCACTGACAGTCTGCACAGCCTTCATTGTGGACGCGTCCTATAATCCGTTCCTGTATTTCCGGTTCTGAGTATGAAGAAAAGTCTGAGTGAAAAACTGACGGTCCTGGTCTTCCTGATTTTTATCGGGGGTTTTTCCGTTGCCAACCTGCTGGCGGAAAAGAAGACCTTCTCCGAAAACGAAAACCGGAATCTGGCCCCGGCCCCGGCCCTTACTGTGCCGTCCCTGTTCGGCGGGAAGTTTGATGATGAATTTGAGACGTGGTTCTCCGATCATTTCATCAGCCGGGACCGTTGGATCGAACTCAAGGCATTTCTGAAGAAGACGTCCGGTTCCCTGGAAAACAATGATGTGTATTACGCGGCGGACGGACGGCTGATCCGGACGTTCAGCACCTGGCGGGAAGCGTCCCTGCAGCAGAATATCGATACGGTCAATGCGTTCCTGGAGGACAACCAGCTGCACGCGGCCATCATGATCGTGCCGACCGCCTCCTATGGCCAGCGCGGCTCACTGCCGGATAATGCCGAAATCAGCCAGCCGGCCCTCCTGGACCGGATTGAAGATGCCTTTGCCGGGCAGACCTTTGTCCGCGTCGATGACCGGATGAACGGAACCGACGACCTTTACTATCACACGGATCATCACTGGAACCATGCCGGGGCGTGGCTCGGCTATGAGGCGATTGCCGGACAGGTCCTGCACAAAGACCCGCAGGCCTTCACCTATACACCGGTCAGTGATTCCTTTTACGGCACCATGTATTCCCGTTCCGGCGCCTTCTGGGTACAGCCGGATACGATTGTCCGCATGGATCCGGTGCAGCCGCTGAAAGTTGA
>JAEEHG010000197.1 GCA_016280695.1 Solobacterium sp.
GGTCTGCCGGCGGTATACACCATCGAAGACACAACATATGATGCGGTTGTGACCGGTATTATCCGCAACAGTTCCCCGGATGACGGCTGGGCCATGGTTACCGGAACTGACGGTGCCTTCCATATCCTCCATGTGGACAATAATGACCCGGCATCCATGAAGGAAGCGGTCACGGAAAAACTGGCCGGCCTCAGTGCCGTATCCACCGATGTAATGACATACTATTTCAAAAAGTACGGCTTCCATGTCTATGACAAGCCGCTCTATGATGAACTGAAGGAAAATTATCCGGGCTATCTTGTCCAGGATATAAAGGAAGGCGAATAAGCCGTGAATCAGCGATGCCCAGGCATCGCTTTTTCTTCCGCTCCTTCCGGCAAAAAGCTATAATAACGGCAGGAGGAATCTGTTATGTGTATTTTCTGTGATATCATTGACCATAAAATTCCCAGCTCCGTAGTCTATGAAGATGATGATGTGCTGGCCATCCTGAATGTGCCGCAGCGGCTGTGCGGGCATACCCTTGTCATGCCGAAGAAGCATATGGCCAACATTCTGGAAGCTGATGAGGAAACCGTTGTCAAATGCATTAAAATTGCCCGTCAGCTGGCCGGGACCATCGTGGCAAAAACGGGCGCTGCCGGCTGCAACATCCTGAACAACTGCGGATCTGCCGCCGGTCAGAGCGTTGACCACCTGCACTTCCATATCATCCCGCGGTTTGATGATTCCGACCCGGTTACCATCGATTTCCAGCCGGCCCCGGAACTGGACCTCGATGAAGTCATGAAGACCCTCAAAGCCGAATAAGCCATATAAAAACTCCGTTCTGTCCGGAACGGAGTTCTTTTTTAATCTTCGACCCTGACCCCCAGCCGGGTGAGCATGGTGTCCCTGGCCTTTTTCTCCAGCGTGTCATCCAGCGGTTCAAGTTCCACCTGGCCGTGTCTGCGGCGCAGGGCCCGCTTCAGCACGAGGTCGGCAACCCTTGGGTTCTTCGGCAGCAGTGAGCCGTGCATGTAGGTGGCCAGCACCTGGTCAGTCACAAAGCCCTCATATCCGCCGTCATACGTATTGCCATGGCCTTTCAGCACCCTGGCAAACGGTGTGGCGACGTTTTTTGTCTGCCCGCCGTGGTTCTCAAAGCCGACAGCCTGGAACACTTCCCCGTCCATGGCTGCCTGGACGGCAATATTGCCGATGCAGCGGTGATCCCGGTCCGTGCTTTCCGTGTAGTAATCAAAGAAGCCGAGTCCCTCCACGATCTTGCCGTCCTGATCCTTATAATACCGGCCGAACAGCTGGTAGCCGCCGCAGATCAGCAGGAATGCCGCCCCGTCATCCAGGGCCTTCTGCAGGCCTTCCCGGCGTGACAGCAGGTCCTGATAGATCAGGTTCTGCTCGAAATCAGCACCGCCGCCCATGAAAATCAGATCATAGCCGGACACATCCAGGCCGTCCCCGATCGTGCAGACATCCACCTGGCAGTCAATGCCGCGCCGTTCACAGCGGGTTTTCAGCACCTGTATATTTCCCTTGTCACCGTAGAGATCCATCAGATCATGGTACATCCAGAGTATTTTCAGATTCATCTCTTCACCTGCTTTCGCAACAGCGCCCGGGTGGAATGCAGCGCCGTATAAGTTGCCATGATATAACTGTCGAGGTTCTGCTCATCAAGCCAGCGGACAGCTTCCCCGGCATCTTCAATAACCTGCAGGCGGTCCTCCAGGCCTTCGTATTTCAGCCGCAGGGCCATGTCATAGGCCCGCTTGCCGCTGCAGATGATGCGCTTGACTTCCGGCACGTTGAGCCGTTCGAAATGGGCATCCCAGATCCATGAGACATCGGTTCCGTCCTGATCGTTGTCATTCAGAAAGATGCAGACATTCTTGTCACCGGGCCGGGACAGGATGTACTTCATGACTTCATTGGCCCCGGTCGGATTCTTGATCAGATTGATGACGCATGGTTTGGACAGGGCAAATTCCTCATTGCGGCCTTCCTTGAGTTCATAGCCGATGAACACTTCATCCGCCGCCTCCATGGACAGGCCCAGGGCTTTCAGCAGGCAGAGCACGCAGGCACAGTTGTAGACGCCGAAGACGGAGTTGACAAACGAGTGATAGACATGCCCTTCCGCCGTGAACGTGCCGGCTGCGAAATCGATTTCCGGCACCAGCAGTTCCGGCTGGATCTGACCGAAATCGTCGTGATCGCAATGGAACCTGCCGATATGGGAATACTGATAGTAATCATAGATCAGCCGGTTGCCGCAGCGGGGACAGAACTTCCCTTCGCTGGCTTCATCGGTCTCGGTTCTGGTTTTTTCATTCGGGCCGACCGAGAACAGGCGCACCCTGGCTTTCTTTGCGTTGTCCGCAATCCGCAGAACATTCGGGTCATCGCCGTTGAGAATCAGGTCCCCTTCGAAGTTTTCCGTAACTTCCATCAGTTTGCGGATTATCGTTTCCATCTCCCCGGCCCGGTCCAGCTGGTCACGGAAGAAATTCGTAACCACCAGGGCCGTCGGACGCAGGGCGCTGAACTGCCGGTAAACCGTCAGTTCGTCGACTTCCAGCACCACCGCATCAGCCTGGATGTTGAAATTGCTGTCACTGCCGGCCGCCAGCACCGTCGCGATGCCGACATTCAGGTTGTCCCCGCGGTGATTGTTGATGACCTTCAGGCCGTTTTTGCGCAGGCTTTCGGCAATCAGGTTACTGGTGGTGGTCTTGCCGTTGGTACCGGTCACAATAATGACTTTGGGCGGCATCTTGAAACGGCTGATAAAATCAGGGTCGGCTTTCAGGGCAATGGTTCCCGGCAGGGATCCGCCCCGGCCTGCCCTGGCCAGGAGGCTGCGGCTCAGCTGGGCCAGCTTCAGTGCAATACTCATGATCAGTCCTCGTTCCTGTCCAGCCGGGCGTGATAGAACTGCCTGTTTTCCAGCGCGAACATCTTGGCTGTCCACTGGCCCGGCTTGACTGCTTCAATGGCAGTTTTCAGTGTATTCATGCGGGCATCCATATTGTCAATCAGACTGAGTGCCTCGGCTTCGGGGATCTCCGGCAGAACCGGGGAACCGTATTCATTGCGGCCATGATGCGACAAAACCATGTGCCGCAGCAGCACCGCTTCCTCACTGTCGGCAAGGCCCTTTTCCGCAGCTACTTCCATCAGCCAGCCATGGCAGATGGAGATATGCCCGGTCAGCCGGCCTTCGGTTGTGTATTCCCCGGAGATCAGGCCGCCCAGTTCCTTTGTCTTGCCCATGTCGTGAACCAGTACACCGGCAATCAGCAGGTCCCGGTTCAGCAGCGGGTACAGTCTCGCGGTTTCCTCGGCGAGGGCTGCCATGCCCAGGGTATGCTCAGCCAGGCCGCCGAGATACCCGTGATGGATCTTGGAAGCCGCCGGATATTCATAGAAATCTTTGCCGACTTTCGCCAGCATGCCTTCGGTCAGGATTCGGAGATTTTCGTTCCTGATGGAAGCTGCCAGTTCCTGCACCTTGGCGCGCAGGGTTTCCTGATTCATGGCCGAAGACAGCAGGAATTCCTCAATCCTGATCAGTTTCTGGTCCACCGGCACGATGCGGTTCACCCGCAGCTGCAAGGCCCGGTTGTATTCCAGCACTTCAAAAGAGATTTCCGCGACTTTGCCCGGAATGGCCGCGGCTTCATCTGCCGCCTTGGCATCCCAGAACTTGCCGTCAATCGTCCCGGTATTGTCCTGCAGCACAAGATTCAGATACGGAGCCCCTTTCTGGGTGACTCCCTTGGTGCAGCTTTTTACCATCAGATACTGCGTCAGACGGTCCTTTTCCTTCAAATCAACGATTTTTGTCATTATCCCACTCCATTTCATCGAGTATCGCGTAGATATCCTCACTCGGGTATCCCTGGCCGGCACAGTAACGGTACACCGCGCTGCGCAGCCTGCTTCCGTCATATTTCCGGGCGTACCGGCGCCGGGCCGCGGCGGCACATTTCCGCAGCGCGTCCGGTTCCTTCATTTCATCTTCGGAAAAATCCATGCCGGCGATCACCTCATCCGCCACCTGGGCGTTATAACCATGCTGTATCAGCCGGTTTTTGATTTTTCTCTGTTTCATTTTAACAGAATCATCTCTGATTCCGCCCTGAATCCGTTCGGCATAGTCCCGGGCATTTTCATATTCCTGATCCGGCTGGGCCGCCAGATGGTTCCGGATCATCTCAGCCGGGATTCCCCGCCTTTCCAGATCCAGGATAATATAGCGTTCCCCCCGCAGCGCGGCATGCATGCGGCGGATCGCGTCTTCCGTATACCGTTCGTCATTGATGTAGCCCTTGCTTTCGAGTTTGTCTGCCAGCTGGGTGATCACTTCCTCGCTGCAGCCGCTGTTTTTCGTCAGCCAGTAAACGATTTCCCTGCGGGTGCGGTCCTTGGCCGCAATGCGGCGCAGACAGCTCTGGTAGGCTTTGACAGCCGGTTCGTTCTGCTGCAGTTCATGAATCCGCTCAGTGCTCAGTTTGCCGCCCTTGCGGATGCCCTGGTAGTAGTAATCATCCAGGCTCATCAGCAACCGGGTTTCCTCACCCTGCTCCGAGCGCAGCCAGATCTGCACGAAATCATCCCTGACCCGCACTTCCTCAACCGTCTGCATCTCCGTATAGACCCCCAGGGCCTTTTCATAGACCGGGATAATCCGTTCATAGAAGACTTCGCTGCTGAACGGGTGCACCTGCGCCAGGCAGTTTTCCTTCATCCGGGCCAGCGTTTCTTCCGGCAGCTCCTCGAACTGGTGCAGAAGTTTACTCAGCTCTTCCGGATCCTTGTAGAACCAGCCGGTTTTTTCCGGGATGAGGATCTCGTCCAGCACTTCATCATAGCGGGCAAACAGCGGGATGCCGCTGGCCATGGCTTCAATGAAGGTCATACCCTGTGTTTCCGAGAGACTTGCCGAAACAAAGGCGTCGGCTGCCCGGTAATAATCAGCGATCTGGTCAGCCGGTTTCTTGCCGGCGAAAATAACGGTCTCCGCCAGGTTTTCGTTCTGCACCAGGCGCTGCAGTTTTTCTTCATCCGGCCCGCCGCCGACAATCAGCAGCCGGCACCGGCATCCGGACTGAGCCGCCAGGTGAAAGCCTTCGATGACAATATCCAGTGACTTCTCCTCGGCAATCCGGCCGACCGAAACGATCATCTTCTCATCATCAGCGATACCATACTCCTGCCGGATCTCATGGGTGCGTTCCGCGCTGCCGTGTTCCGGGGAAAAGCGGTCCAGTTCCAGACCGGTCGGCACGATATGGATATCCGTGTGGACATTGTAGCTCTCCAGCAGTTCCTTGGTCTTTTTGCTCGGCACGATGACTTCCGTAGACGTATCGCTGTAGAGCCGGGAAAGATTGGCCACAGCTTTTCTGGCCACGGCATCAAATGTTTCCAGATTCAGCGGGTTGGCATAATGCGTGTAATCCTCATAGGTCGTATGATACGTGATCACAATCGGCAGATTGAGCTGCCGGGCA
>JAEEHG010000198.1 GCA_016280695.1 Solobacterium sp.
GGCAGCTACAGCCCGTATCTGGTCAATGTGACAACGGTGTTCATGCTGCTGTTCGGCGTGAACTTCAGCTGCTATTATCTGCTGCTTCTGAAGCGGTTCAGGGATGTCTTCTCGGATGAAGAACTGCGTACGTATATCGGTATTGTTGTCGGCTCCACAGTCCTGATTACCCTCGGCATCAAGGGTCTGTACCCGACGCTGGGTGAGGCAATCCGGCATGCGGCTTTCCAGGTCGGCTCGATTATCAGTACAACCGGTTACGGCACGACGAACACAGACCTGTGGCCGCCGTTTGTCAAAGCACTGATGCTGTTCCTGATGATCTGCGGTGCCTCGGCCGGCAGTACCGGCGGCGGTATGAAAGTGGCCCGTATCATCCTGGCCATGAAAGCCCTGCGCCGCAATATCCATGAGAATCTGCACCCGTCCGAAGTCAGCCGGGTCCGCTTCAATAAAGCCCCGGTGGACGAGCGGGTAATCAAGAATCTCAACGGCTACCTGGTCGCGTATTTCACGATCATCATCCTGAGCGTCATTGTTGTATCGCTGGACGGCTTCTCGGTGGAGACGAATATCTCAGCCGTGCTGGCCACCTTCAACAACATCGGCCCGGGCTTCGACGCAGTCGGTGCCACCAGCAACTTCGGCGCTTACGGCACGCTGTCCAAACTCGTGTTCATCGCCGACATGCTGGCCGGCAGACTCGAGATCTTCCCGATCCTGATTCTGGCCTCCAGAAGCACCTGGACAAGACGGTAACAAAAAAAACAGCTCCTGCGGGAGCTGTTTTCAGTTGATACCAGACTGTTAGTTAGAATATACTAACTTTAAACAGCCCGATACGGAAATATGATGGAACACGAACCCGGGGCAGTGGGATAATGCATTGTTTGTCCCGATGCGGGGCCGGGATAAGGGTCCGGCATTCGGATATATGCCTGTCAGCATGGCAGGCAATAATATAACAGTCTGGTTAGTCACATCTAATCAAGGCTGTTCATAAACAGAAAGGGAATTTGTATGAGTGAGAAAAAGAAAGACCCCTCAGCCATAGCCTGGCTGCTGGACCAGGCGGGGGAACATCGCCGGCAGTATGTGCTCAGTGTGGCACTGGCCGTGTGCGGTGTCCTGTGCTCAGTGGCACCGTATTTCGCGGTGGCCGGTATTGTCAGGGGCCTGATGGACGGGCGGAAAGAGATGTCGTTCTATCTGCTGCGCTGCGGTTTTCTGGCCCTGCTGTGGCTGGGCCGGGTGCTGTTCCATGCCCTGAGCACGGCAACCAGTCACCGTGCGACTTTTGCCGTCCTTGGTGAGATCCGCAAGCGGGGTCTGGAGAAGCTGACCCGGATGCCGCTGGGGGATGTCCTGGCAGAGTCCTCCGGGGCCTTGAAGAACACGCTGATCGAGCGGATTGACGCGATTGAGACAACCCTGGCGCATATTGTGCCGGAGTTTACCGCCAACCTGCTCGTCCCGGTGATCATGATCATATATATCTTCACGATTGACTGGCGCATGGGGCTGGCTTCCCTGCTGACCGTACCGCTTGGCATGGGCTGCTACATCGGTATGATGACCGGCAGCGCCGGTTTCTATGAGCGGACAGTCAAGGCGACCAAAGCCCTGAATTCCACGGCGGTTGAATATATCAACGGCATCCAGGTAATCAAGGTCTTCGGCAAAACAAAAAGCAGTTATGAGCGCTTTGCGGCCGATGCCAATGAGGCTGCGGCCAGCTTTGTCGACTGGATGCGCTCCAGTATCATCCCGTTTACATTTGCCATGGTCATCATGCCGGCAACCATGGTCAGCATCCTGCCGATCGGCGGCCTGCTGGTCAGAGGCGGCAGCCTGGCAGCGCAGGATTTTGTCTATATCATCATCCTGTCAGTCGGACTGATCGCCCCGCTGATTACCTGCATGAGCTATTCGGATGACATCCGGACCATGGGGACAATCGTCGGGGAAGTCCGCCGGATCGTTGAAGCCCCGGAAATGAACCGCCCGCTGACCGGCACAGCCCCGGAAGAAAACGCCCTGCGGCTGGAAGATGTCCGCTTCAGCTATGGTGACAAGGAAGTGCTCCATGGCATAAACATGGAGATCCCGGAAGGCAGTTTTACCGCCCTGGTAGGACCGTCCGGTTCCGGCAAATCAACCATTGCGCGGCTGATTGCTTCGCTGTGGGAAGCGGACAGCGGCCGGATTACGCTGGGCGGCAAGGACCTGCGCGGGATCCCGCTGGATATCTGTGCCGACCGGGTTGCGTTTGTGTCCCAGGACAATTATCTGTTTAACATGACGGTGCGGGAGAATATCCGTCTCGGCCGGCCGTCCGCGACTGATGAAGAAGTGGAAGAAGCGGCCCGGATGAGCGGCTGCCACGAATTCATCCTGTCACTGGAGAACGGCTATGAAACAATGGTCGGTTCTTCCGGCAGCCATCTGTCCGGCGGTGAACGGCAGAGAATATCCATTGCCAGGGCCATGCTCAAGGCCGCGCCGATTGTCATTCTGGACGAAGCGACAGCGTATACCGATCCGGAAAACGAAGCGGTAATCCAGCGCTCTGTCAGCCGGCTGACCGCAGGGAAGACCCTGATTGTCATTGCCCACCGGCTGTCCACAGTCCGGGATGCCGACCGGATCTACGTGATCAAAGACGGACTGGTTGATGATGCCGGCACCCATGAGGAACTGATGAATCATCACGGTCTGTACGAAACAATGTACCGGGCACATATGGCAGCCCGGGATCAGGAGGTGAGTGTCAATGGTTAAAACAATCCGGAAATTCTTTGCCTTCTGCGGCACGGAGAACCGCCGGAAGTTCCGGCTGTCCATCCTGCTGGGGCTGGTCCAGGCCATCTTTGAAGCGCTCAAGATTCCGGCAATCGCGGTCATGGTGCGGGCGGTCCTGGGGCCGGGCATAACCATGCAGGATGTTCTGATGTCGCTTGGCATCATGCTGGTGAGCATCATCGGTGCCGGTCTGGCCAAGGCAAAGGCAACGATGCTGCAGACGGAAGGCGGTTATGATACCTGTGCCCGCAAGCGCATTGAGATTGCCGAGCATATGCGGTATCTGCCGATGGGCTATTTCAATACGAACAGTCTCGGGCAGATCACTTCGGTCACGACCAATGTCATGCAGAATCTGGAAAATGTCGCGACCCGGGTTGTCATGCTGGTCTGTGAAGGCCTTCTGACTACCGGTGTAATCATCGTCATGCTCATGTTCTTTGACCGTCGGATTGCCCTGGTGCTGCTGGCAGGTCTGTGCCTGTTCCTGCTGGCCAACGCGGCTCTGCAGAAAGCGGCCGGGACCATGGCGGGAAGGAAAATATCTGCTGATGAAAAGCTGGTGGAAAAAGTCATGGAGTACCTGCAGGGCATGACCGAAGTCAAGGCTTATCATCTCAGCGGGGAGAAGAGCCGGGAACTCAATGAAGCGATCGGGGTCAATGTGCAGACGAACACGGATATGGAAATGACCCTGATCCCCCGGATGACACTGCAGAACTATGTGGCCAAGCTGACCGGGGTGGCCATGGTCTTCTTCTCCTGCCTGTTCTATGTACAGGGTTCCATGGATACCCTGACGGCGGTGGTTATGGTCATCTCAGCCTTTATCGTCTATGCCAGCCTGGAGACAGCCGGCAATTACTCGGCCCTGCTGCGGGTTGTGGACATGAGTGTTGACCGGGCGCAGGAAATCCTGTCCGTACCGCCGATGGACCTGTCGGGACAGGCACATGACCCGCAGAGTCTTGATATGCAGGCGGACCACATCGACTTCTCCTATGACAAAAGAAAGATCATCGATGATGTCTCCCTGGTGATTCCGGAACGGACATCCACAGCCATTGTCGGTCCCTCTGGCGGCGGGAAGACCACCCTGGTCAATCTGCTGGCCCGGTTCTGGGATGTCGACCGCGGCACCGTGACACTCGATGGCCGGGATGTGAGGGAATACGATATTGATTCGCTGATGAAGAACTTCAGCTTTGTCTTCCAGAATGTGTATCTCTTCCATGATACGATTGCCAACAACATCCGGTTCGGTGAGCCGGAAGCGGATATGGAAAGGGTTATTGCGGCCGCGAAGAAAGCGAGCTGCCATGACTTCATCATGCAGCTGCCGGACGGTTATGACACGGTGATCGGTGAGGGCGGCGCAAGTCTTTCCGGCGGGGAGCGGCAGAGAATATCGATTGCCCGGGCCATGATGAAGGACGCGCCGGTGATCTTCCTGGATGAGGCAACGGCCAACGTCGACCCGGAAAACGAGAATGAACTCATGCAGGCAATCGAGGCTTTGACCCGGGACAAGACCGTGGTCATGATTGCCCACCGGCTCAAGACCGTTGAACACGCGGACCAGATCCTGGTCGTGGATCACGGGAAGATCGTTCAGCAGGGAAAGCATGCGGAGCTGATGGGTCAGGAAGGCATCTACCGGAACTTTGTCAGTGAACGGCGGGAAGCTGCCGGCTGGAAAGTCAAAAACGCCTAAGCGTCATTCGCGTTATCAATTACACGCAAAAGCGGGATGAGAGTCCCGCTTTTCAGTTGCCGGTTTTGCCATGAGCCCCGCTTCCGGCTGTTTACGGGATTCAGTTGTATGCGCTGCCGGCTTTTTTTATAATAAATAAGAAGTATCCGTCCATCCGGGTGACCGGACCCGCCAGACATAATTACCGATTGTCTTGACCTGCCAGTACAGAATACAGTGATACCGGTTTTTGCCGTATCCAATGCATGGCACAAGAGATGAATAACAGAAAATGACAGAATCCTGTCATTGCGGCAGTACAGAACTGCCGGAGGAGACCGATTAAGCATGAAAAAACTGATGATATGCCTGGCAGTGCTGCTGACCGGGTGCACCTCACAGGCAGCTGCCGCCATGGCCCCGGCCATGAACAGGACGGAAAAGAATGAAGTCATACCGGAGTCAGATGATTTCTTTGACAGCAGTGTAAATGAAGAGCCGGATAAAACCGCGGAACCGGCCCCGGCGGTCCAGCCTGCCGTTCCGGCAGAGCCCCCGGTGACCCAGAGCCCGGCAGAGGATCCGGAACCGGGGCAGAACTACGGTTTCAATACGGCAGTCAGCCCGGATGATTTTGCCTTCTATACATCCGTTGTCTATGACGGCGTCCCGGACGATGCGGAATATCCGCCGCTCAAATATGCCGAGGGAGCGTGGAAGTACTATCTCAGTGACACGTCCGTATCAGAGGATGGGACATTCTTCGAGCAGTATGGCTATGCTGATCTGGCCCTGGACCGGGAAAACAACCTGGTGATTGTTACCCTGCATCCCCGGCTGGGCGGTGACGGCTTCGAATTGTATGACATCCTGGAAGATCCCGGCTATGAGCCGTTTTCGGGCGGGCTGACGGAAGAAGGCGCCCTGAAGCTGATCGGCAATGAAACGGTTCTCTACATCACATACTATTACGCCTGGCAGGGGCGGGAATGCATCGCCGGTGACGCCTGGTTCTCGGAAGAAGACCAGGGCATGTTCATCATGACCAGGGGCCAGGAATAAGGAGCGCGGTTTATGGCAAATTTCTGCATGAAATGCGGAGCCAGACTGCAGCCGGGAAGCCGCTTCTGCATGCAGTGCGGAACCCCTGTAGCGGATCTGAGCAGGGATGTCAGGATAACGGAAGACGGTAAGGGCGGCCTGAAGATCGAAGCTCCGGAAGGCAGCACGGTAAAGATCTCCGACCCGGTGCCGCCGGCTGAAAAGAAAAAGACCCGGTCCCGGGCAGCGAAAAAACCGGAAACAAAGAAACCGGTAACCCCGCCGGCACCGAAGAAAAGTTCCGGCAAGGGACCGAAAAAAGCGCTGATCGTTGTCTTGGCGGCAGTGCTTGGCTTTACGGCATTTGTCAAACCGGGTTTCCTGCTGGATAAAGACAAAC
>JAEEHG010000199.1 GCA_016280695.1 Solobacterium sp.
AGCTGTCGCAAAACAGATTGCCGAAGAATGCGGCACCACAGCCATCAGTATCAACGAACCGAATACGCTCGGGCCGGCAGATCTTTTGTTTATCGGCATGGGCGTCTATGCCGGCCATCCCGACAACGGCCTGATGGACTATCTGGACCAGCTGCCGGTCAACACCATCCGCGGCGCGGCGATTTTCAGCACGTCCGCCCGCGGTGTCGACAATACCCAGCTGGTGGTCAACCTGCTCGAGCACAAGGGCATCACGGTCTATCCGAACCCGTGCCTGCTGAAGGGCCAGTTCCTGTTTATCAGCAAGGGCCGGCCGGACAAGCGTGACTTCCGCAAGGCAAGGGAATATGCCCGGGAAGTCATGGCGGCCTTCAACGGGGAATAGCATATGACATTCAAAGACAAGGTTGCGGTCATCACCGGCGGGGCGCACGGCATCGGCAGCTGCGTGGCGGCATCTTTCCGCGAAGCAGGGGCCCATGCAGTGATCATTGATATCGAACCGGGTGACTGGTATACCGGTGATATTGCGGACAAGCAGGTGCTGGAGGACTTTGCGGCCGCTGTCATTGCGCAGTACGGGCATGTGGACTATCTGGTCAACAACGCCCTGCCGCTGATGAAGGGTATCGATGAATGCACATATGAAGAGTTCGAGTATGCCCAGCGGGTCGGGGTAACGGCCCCGTTTTATCTGACGAAGCTGTTCCGGCCGTATTTTGCGGAAGGGGCAGCGATCGTGAACATCTCTTCATCACGTGACCGCATGAGCCAGCCGCAGACCGAAAGCTATACCGCGGCCAAGGGCGGCATCGCGGCCCTGACGCATGCCCTGGCTGCCAGCCTGGCCGGGCAGGTGCGGGTTAATTCAATTTCCCCCGGCTGGATCGATACGCAGGGCAATACCTATACCGGGCCTGACGCATACCAGCAGACCGTCGGCCGGGTAGGACGGCCGCAGGATATCGCTGACATGGTGCTGTACCTGTGCTCGGACAAGGCAGGGTTCATCAATGGTGAAAATATCTGCATTGACGGCGGGATGACCCGGCTGATGATCTACCACGGGGATCACGGCTGGACCCTGGAATAAGAAAAAAGACAAATGGCAGGCCATATGTCTTTTTTTCTTTAGTAGATCATGCCGACCCAGACGCCGCCGTAGTGACCGATCGCGATGATGTCCATGCCCGGGTTCATAAGCTTGGAACTGTGGCCTGGTGAGTTCATCCACCAGTTCAGGTTGGTTTCAACCGAATTGCCATAGGCGACCAGGACTTCGTGCGGATAGTGGCAGTATGCCACCCCGGCTTCGTCCAGCGCGGTGATGTACGAGCTGCCGTCCGGTCTGGAGTGCGACAGGTAGTAGGAAGCTTCCTGGGCCCGGACCGCGGCGGCCGAGAGACCAGCCATGTCGGCCATGGCAAACGGAGCAATGCCGTTGGCTTGGCGGATGGCGTTGATGGCTGCGAACATGGCTTCGATGGAGCCGTCATCGGCGATATGCGCATCCTCGAGGCTGACGGTCTGGAAGCCGGTCAGGGATTTCTTTTTGACTTCGACCAGCAGCCGGGCCTGGGTCTTGTTTCCTTCGGAATCCCGGACGGTGTAGTCCACATGGTAGACACCCGGGTGTTCGAGGTCGAGGTTGCTGTCGAGGGTGACGACCGGCATGGCGGTTTTGTCATCGGCGAGCCAGGTAATGCAGGACATCGGATCGAATTCATCGTTTACCGTCAGGGTCAGGCGGTCGCTGGTCAGCAGGAGCTGCGGCGCGGTGCTGGTCCTGAGCTCGAGCATGACTTTCTCCGTAAAGGAGTAGCCGATCTCCAGCTCACTGCCTTCCTCAGCCGAAGCCAGATCAATGCACACATTCACTTCCCGCAGTTTATTCGCCGGATCAAAATGATCCACGGTGATCTGGCTTTCCGGGATGGAGACGGTTTCCAGATCCAGAAGACCTTCCGCGGCCCGGTTTTCAATCACTTTCTGTTTCAGTACTTCAAGCGGATCGCCTTCGGTCAGATCCAGTTCGATGAACAGGGTGTCTGCCGTCGGATCCGTCATGTCAGGAATGGGTTCAGACTCTTCAGCCCATACCGGACGCAGGAGCATTCCGCCGCCGAGCAGCACGGCCAGAAGCCCCGTGTAAATTTGTTTCATTTGTTTCATACCCGCTATTTTGCCACTTTTATGCGGATCTGGCAAATTTCCGGCCCGGAAGAAGAATACAGATCAGGCAAAACTGTCATTAATAAGCAAATGACAGGAGTGCATAGGTATTAAATAAACCGGGTGTTTGTATTAAAATTATTTCGTATTCTTAACAACGGAAAGGGAAATAATGGCACGATATCTGCTGAAGCGGCTCGGACAGTCACTGGTTGTTCTGTTTATTCTTTCGGTAAGTGTGTTCCTGCTTATGTCACTGCTGCCGGGGGACCCGGTATACGCGATGCTCGGCGATGGGATTACCCCTGAAACCTATCAGATTGCCTATCATGAACTGGGCCTGGACCAGCCGGTCATGACCCGGTATTTTTCCTGGCTTCTCAATATCCTGCACGGTAATTTCGGCATGTCCTATCAGTTTCATCTGCCGGTGGCGGAGCTGCTGAAGGAGCGGGTCCCGATTACCATTTACCTTTCAACCCTGGCTACCCTGATTGCCATGCCGCTGGGCGTGCTGTTCGGGGTTATCTGCGCCGTTAACCGCGGAAAGAAAATCGATGCCGTGATCACCCTGGCGGCGAATGCCTGTTCGTGCCTGCCCCAGTTCTGGATCGGCATTTTTCTGATGTATGTATTTGCTCTGAAGCTCAAACTGCTGCCCTCCTACGGCTTCACGATGCCCTGGGTGGACTTCGGCCAGCACATCCGGCAGCTGATCATGCCGCTGATCTGCCTGTCCATTGACGGTATTGCCGGCATCACCAGGCAGACCCGCTCGAGCATGCTGGAAAGCATCCGGCAGGACTATGTCCGCACGGCCCGGGCCAAGGGGCTCAAGCACTTCGCGGTCATCTATATCCACACGCTGAAGAACAGCCTGATTCCGATTGTGACGCTGTTCGGCGTGCGGCTTTCCTATATGGTGGGCGGCTCGATCTTTGTCGAGAACGTTTTCTCGATTCCGGGCATGGGCAGCCTGCTGGTGCGGGCCATTACCGCCAAGGATATCCCCCTGGTGCAGGCCTGCGTGCTGCTGACGTCAGTGGTGACGGTTATTGCCTATATCATTACGGATTTCATCTATGTACTGGTTGATCCGCGCATCAAGCTGACCAGGGAGGAAGGCTGACATGAGTACGGGAAAGAAGACAAGGGCATATGAAAACCGGACACGGTTTTTCCGGGCCATGTTCGCCCGGAAGATTGTCGTCGTGGCAACGGTGGTTGTGGTGCTGGTCATCCTGGCAGCGATATTCGCGGATTTCCTGGCGCCTTATAATCCGAACGAACAGGATCTTTACCATATCCTGCAGGGCCCGGGTGAGGGCCATCTGCTGGGTACGGATGCCTTTGGGCGTGATGTGTTGAGCCTGCTTCTGTTCGGGGCCAGGATCTCCCTGGCGGTCGGCCTGATGGCCGTGGTGATTGCCTGTGTGATCGGCACAATCCTCGGCATGTACGCGGCGTATTTCGGCGGCCTGGCGGATGCGGTGATCATGCGGACCTGTGAGGCCCTGCGTTCGGTGCCGGCGGTCATTCTGGCCATGGCGCTGGTTTCCGTCTTCGGCGGCGGGGCGAAGAACGTGGCCATTATCCTGGGTATCTCCACGATCCCCGGCTATGTCCTGATGATGCGGGCCCAGGTGCTCAGCGTCTCCAACCGGGATTTTGTGACCGCGGCCAGGCTGCAGGGGGCCGGCAGCCACCGGGTGCTGTACCGGCATATCCTGCCGAACTGCCGTTCCCCGCTGATCGTCATGATGACCCAGCAGGTCGGTTCGACCATCCTGGCGGAAGCCGGGCTGAGTTTCCTCGGCGTCGGCATTTCCATCCCGACCGCTTCCTGGGGCACCATGGTGGCGGAAGGCAAGGCAATCATGCTGCGGAACCCGTATCTGAGCCTGATCCCGGGTATCTGCGTGGCCATTCTTGTTATCAGTCTGAATACGATGGGTGACGGCATCCGGGATGCCCTGGATCCGCACCTGCGGGGTGAAATATGACGGAACAGAGACAGACGGACCTCGTTGTGCAGGGGATCAAAACCGATTTCATTACCACCGGACGGCGGGTGAAAGCGGTTGTCAACGCGTCCTTTCATATCAGCCGGGGTGAAATGATCGGCGTGGTGGGCGAGTCCGGTTCGGGCAAGTCCGTCACGATGATGAGCGTGCTGCAGCTGATCAATCCGCCGGGCCGGGTTGTGGCCGGTGATGTGAAAATCGAGGGGATTGACCGGAATATCCTGGAATACGGCCAGGAAAGCGAAGAGCTGCGGCAGATCCGCGGCGGCCGGATCGGCATGATCTTCCAGGAACCGATGACTTCCCTGAACCCGGTGCTGACCATCGGCTATCAGATCCAGGAGACCGTCCTGGCCCATAAGAATGTAACGAAGGAAGAAGCGAAAGCCCGGGCCATCGAGCTGATGAAAATGGTCCGGATTCCCGATGCGGAACAGCGTTTCTCCTACTATCCCCAGCAGTTCTCCGGCGGCATGCGCCAGCGCATCATGATCGCGATTGCCCTGGCCGGCGAACCGGATGTGCTGATCGCGGATGAAGCGACCACCGCCCTGGATGTGACCATCCAGGCCCAGATC
>JAEEHG010000200.1 GCA_016280695.1 Solobacterium sp.
ACTGAACTATGAGATTACCGGCATCGAACTCGATATCCAGCTCAGCCGTGACGGCCATATCGTGGTCATGCATGACGAGACCGTAGACCGTACGACCGACCACACCGGCTGGCTGAAGGACTATACTTTGGCTGAACTGAAGGCAATGCATATCCGCGGGGATGACAATGAACATGTGCCGACGATCCGCGAAGTGCTGGAACTGATTCACGATGCCTGCGTCAGCCGCGGGGTCCTGCTTAATATCGAGCTGAAAAACAGCGAGGTGCGTTATGAAGGCATGGAGCAGATGATCCTGGACCTGGTCAGGGAGTACGGGATGGAACCGTATATCATCTACTCGTCATTCAATCCGGAGTCCGTGGCCATGCTGAAGAAGATGCGGCCGGACCTCCATGTCGGGGCCCTGGCAGAGTATGCCAGCCGCTGCCTGGAAATCGCCGAGGCAGCCGGGGCGGATGCGCTGCATCCGTTTATCAAGCGGATCGATATTCCGGACCTGAAGACAAGAACAGACAAGCCGGTCAGGGCCTGGAATGTCACGCATTTCGAACCATTCTATCCCGACGGCGGGGATATCGAAGTACAGGATACCGCTGCCCTGGAAGCGGCCGGCATTACGGATATCTTTACCAATGCGCCGGAACTCTATGTTCCCCGGCACGGATGATTTAAAGTTAAACATTTACATTCAGGCGCCGGTTTTGTATAATAACTTGGCAAAAGCGAAAGGAGTTTATCCATGCTGAGTGCTTTACTGATGATTGTATCGGCAATACTGATCGTTCTGGTCCTGCTGCAGAGCGGAAAATCAGATGGAATATCCGGAGCGTTTACCGGAACCGGCGGCCTGAATCTGTTTGCCAACGTCAAGGAACGGGGATCTGAAAAGGTGATCACGAACCTGACAATGGCATTCGGGGTTATCTTCTTTGCCCTGGTCATCGCCATCCGTATTCTCGATTAATCACACAGCCGGCATGAAGTACCGGCTTTTTTGATCTTATGGAAACCATGAAACAGAAAATTCTCGCCCTGGTCGGGAACGAGAAGAAAAATACCCTGAACCGCAGTGCCATCGCGTCGCGTCTTGGCGTGGAGAAGTCTGCGGATTTTATCGTCTTTGACAAAGCAATGGATGAGCTGGAGGAATCCTGGCAGCTGGTCCGCAACAAGAAAAACATGTACCAGACCCGCAGTCAGGCAGGCTTCATCGAAGCGGTTATCCATATCAGCCGCAAGGGCAGCGGGTATATTGATCTGGAAGACGGTACGGTGCTGATCCCTGCCGAGGAACAGAACCATGCGATGGACCGGGACATTGTCCTGTTCAAACCGTATGACGGCGGCACCGGGACGGTTCTGCAGGTATTGAAGCATGCCCGCACCCATGTAACGGGAACGTACGTCAGAACCGGCAGTACGCTGCGCTGCATCCCGGATGACGACCGGATCCGCAGCGGCAGATATCTGGTCATGAATGAAAAATCACTGTCACCGGCAGAAGGCTCACGGGTGCTGCTCAGGATCGAGTCCTATGACCAGCCGCTGAAACTGCGGCCGGAGCGGATCATCGGGCATGCGGATGACCCCGGCATGGATATTCTTTCCCTGCTGCTGGACAGCGGGGTGGATCCGGAATTCAGCGAAAAGGTTATGCAGGAAGCGCAGCAGGTTCCCCAGGAAGTCCTTCCGGCAGAACTGGACGGCCGGCGGGATCTGCGCGATATCCTGACTATCACGATGGACGGGGCCGGTTCAAAGGACTTTGATGATGCCGTGGCGGTCAGCAAGACAGATGACGGCTGGGAACTGCTGGTTTCCATTGCGGATGTCAGCCATTATGTAACACCGGGTTCGGCTCTGGACAAAGAAGCATACGAACGGGGTTTTTCGGTCTATGTGACCGACCGGGTGGTGCCGATGCTGCCGCATGCGCTGAGCAACGGGATCTGCAGCCTGAATCCGCAGGTGGACCGGCTGACGATCACCTGTGCCATGCAGGTCTCTGCTGAAGGGAAAATCACCGCCGCGGAAATCTTCCCGTCTGTGATCCATTCCGATGAGCGGATGACGTATGAGGATGTCAACCGGATTTACAGCGGGGATGAGACACTGCGGACGAAATACCGCCATCTGCTCGCTATGCTGGATGATCTGCGGGCCTGTGCCGATGCAGTACGTATGGACAGAACCATGCGCGGGGCCATCGATTTTGATACGGAAGAAGCCGAGATCATCGTTGATGAGAAAGGCCATCCGACAGAAGTGAGAGCCCGGGTGCGGGGTGCAGCCGAGCGGGTTATTGAAGACTGCATGATCGCCGCCAATGTCAGTGTGGCCCGCTTCATGCATGCCAATGCCATTCCCTGTGTCTACCGGATTCATGAAGAACCGCAGCTGCGGAAACTGCGGGCATTTGAACAGCTGTCATTCCGGCTGGGCTGCCGGTTTATCCGGCCGCGGGGGAGCTCAATCAAGCCGAAGGACCTGCAGGCATTCCTGGAAAGCTGCCGGGAGGAGCCGCAGTATGAAGTACTGTCCCGCAGCCTGCTCAGATGCATGCAGAAAGCCAGGTATGACAGTGTCTGTGCCGGGCATTTCGGCATTGCCGAAGAAGAATACCTGCACTTCACTTCACCGATCCGCCGGTATCCGGATCTGATTGTCCATCGGATGCTGCGGAAGTATGCATTCGGTGAAAACAGCACCGGGAAGGACCGGGCAGGGGATGAAGCGGCTGTTCAGGAAATCGCTGCCCAGGCCAGCATGCGGGAGCGGATCACCGCGGATGCCGAATGGGCTGTTACTGATATGAAGAAAGCCGAGTACATGGCAGACCATATCGGGCAGCAGTACGAAGGAATTATTTCCTCCGTCACCGGTTTTGGTTTCTATGTCCTGCTGGCCAATACGATTGAAGGCCTGGTCCGCGTCCAGAGTCTGAGTGATGACTACTACCGCTACGATGAGGAAGAAGGTTCCCTGATCGGCCGCAGCCGCGGAAATACCTACCGGCTTGGCCAGAAGGTAAGGGTCAGGGTCGCGGCGGCCGACAAGAATACGCGCACAATTGACTTTGAACTGGTACAATCAGGAAAGAAGCCGATGTACAGGCCGTCCGGCAATCAGAAACGAAGACGGCAGACCCGGCCGGGGAGGAGAGAGCGGCATGGCAGATAAAAATGATGGAATGAAGGTTGTCGCCCAGAACCGCCGGGCCAGCCATGATTATTTCCTGGATGAGAAAATCGAATGCGGCATTGCCCTGACCGGTACGGAGATCAAATCGGTGCGGGAAGGGAAGATCCAGTTTCAGGATTCCTACATTTCCATACGCAACGGGGAAGCCTGGATCAAGGGGATGCATATTTCCCCCTACAAATACGGCAATATCTTCAACGTTGATGAAACCCGGGACCGCAAGCTGCTGATGCACAAGTACGAGATCCGCAAGCTCTATGACAAAGTGCGGCTTAAAGGTTATACGCTGATCCCGGTCCGCATGTATCTGAAAAGCGGGCGGGCCAAACTGGAAATCGCCCTGGCCCGGGGCAAGAATCTCTATGACAAGCGGGAAAGCGCGAAACTGCGTGACGCCAAGCGGGAGATGGAGAAGGCACTGAAATTCAAGAGGTAGGACACGATGGAAGAACTGGCTGAAATCATGCGTATGCATGCTGAAAAATACCCCGGCATGAAACCGCAGGACTGCATCAAGCTGCTGTATCAGAATACCTGGGGCGACGGGCATATGATCGCCGATCCGGGAAAGGCCCTGGCATACCTGAAACAGGAACTGCAGGAGGTCGAACCGGATCCGGAAGCGGAACTGTATGTGCCGATCGGCAGCGGTATGTGCCGGCTGAACCTGGCCAGGGCAATGACGCTGTATTCCGCTGAAGAGATCAACGGTTGGTTTGTCCGCAGCGCCGCTGTCACGACCGGCTCCATGACCGAGTTCATGCGGAAGCTGAAATTCTTCAGGAATCATTTTGAGTCCTTCGGCTTCTCTGTCAGCCGTGAAGAGATGGAGGCATATCTTGCCTTCTACCGCGGCAATGCCTATCCGGCGGTTCATCACAGCGAAGAATACCGGAACCTGTACCATCCGCATTACCGTGTCATCCGCATGGGGCTCTGGGAGACAGTTGATATTCCGGCAGAAAAGTGATACATTACTCTCGCATCAGACATGGGGCTGTCAAGGTTTCGACAGGTTTACGTTTGATCCGGATTGCAGTGGAGCGGTGACCTTATCACCAATTAAATTTAAACGCTAACAGAAACAATAGTTTCGCATTCGCTGCTTAATCGCTCGATAAAGAGCTGCAGCTGAGCCGGCCGGCAGATTGCCGTTTGCTGTCGACCGTGTAAATCAAGCGGATAAGGTGAATCCTGCGCCTGGAAGAGGATCCTGACAAATTTACAGGCAGATTCGGCTGACGGGTAGTCCGCTGTCATGTCGCCGTCTTATCAATCAGCGGTCTAAACTGTAGATATCCGGATGTGGGACGACTCTTGGACAGGGGTTCGACTCCCCTCAGCTCCACCATGGACAACAGACAGGACTGAAAGGTCCTGTTTTTGTATAATACAGACAGAAAGACAAATCGGCATTTGTCGAGGAAAAAATCCATGAAACGTAAGGCAATACAAGTTAGCATTTCCGAATATCCGGAAGCGCTTTGGGAATTCATTAAAGATGCTCCTGTCTATGACAGCAGTTGTTCCAAAGAGGCACAAGTGCTTTTCATTGACAGAGAAGAGGGCTTCTTTTTAAAAAGGGCATTGAACGGAACACTTAAGACAGAGTCTCTAATGACGGAATATATGCATTCTTTAGGCTTGTCGGCGGAAGTGCTGTACTATGGGTCATCTGAAAGCAATGACTTTCTTCTTACTAGG
>JAEEHG010000201.1 GCA_016280695.1 Solobacterium sp.
AATCAGTTCCAGTGCCCTTTTTACGTTCGGCACCGCGGTTGCGTCGCCATCCGCGCCGTATACAGTCCGCCCGGTCTTTTTTCCCGCGCTGACCTGCCATTGTTCCGCGCCGAAATCGAGGATCCTGACAGCTTCGTCCGCCCCGCGGCTGACAAGGAAATCCCGCAGATTCTTATTGGTGCTAACAGGTTCGGATTTCATGAATCCATTATACGGCATCATGCGCAAAAAAACGGCAATGCCTGCCGGCCTGCCGTTTTCTGTGTTTTTACTTGTTGTATTCCCGGTCGTGGGCCTTGACGATAACGTCGTGAGCACCGCCTTCGACAATCGATGTCGCCGATACCAGGGTCAGTTTTGCCTTGGCCTGCAGTTCCGGTATGGACAGGGCCCCGCAGTTGCACATGGTGGACTTGACCTTGGCGGTTGTCACCGCCACATTGTCCTTCAGAAGTCCGGCATACGGGACATAAGAATCAACACCCTCTTCAAATGTCAGTTTGGTCTTTGACCCGCCCAGATCATACCGCTGCCAGTTCCTGGCCCGGTTGGAACCTTCTCCCCAGTATTCCTTTACATACGCACCGTTGACTACCAGCTTTTCACCCGGAGCTTCTTCAAATCTCGAGAAGTAACGGCCCAGCATGACAAAGTCCGCGCCCATGGCCAGGGCCAGGGTAATGTGATAATCGTAGACTATGCCGCCGTCACTGCAGATCGGCACATAAATACCGGTTTCCTTATAATATTCATCTCTGGCCTTGGCGACTTCGATTACAGCCGTCGCCTGGCCGCGGCCGATACCCTTGGTTTCACGGGTGATACAGATACTGCCGCCGCCGATGCCGATCTTGACGAAATCTGCCCCTGCTTCCGCCAGATACCGGAAACCGTCCGCATCAACGACATTGCCGGCACCGACCTTGACAGTGTCACCGTAATGGTCACGGATCCACTCGATCGTCTTTTTCTGCCAGATGGTATACCCTTCCGAGGAGTCAATGACCAGGCAGTCAACCCCGGCCTCCACAAGTGCCGGTACCCGTTCGGCATAGTCACGGCTGTTGATGCCGGCGCCGACCATGAACCGCTTCTCGGAATCAAGGATTTCATTCGGGTTTTCCTTGTGGGAATCATAGTCCTTGCGGAAAACCAGGTACTGCAGGCGGTCTTCCTCATCAACAATCGGCAGCTGATTCAGTTTGTGATCCCAGATCATGTCATTGCATTCACTGAGATTGCTGCCAAGTTTGCCGACCACCAGTTTTTCCCGCGGGGTCATGTATTTTTCAACCTTGTCATCCATATTGACATGACCGATCCGATAGTCACGGCTTGTCAGCATGCCCAGCAGCTTGCCGTTGGCAGAACCGTCATCGGTAACAGCCATGGTGGAATGACCCGTCTCATGCAGCAGATCAAGCATTTCCCCGATGGTTGTGTCCGGCTTCACATTGGAATCACTCGGCACAAACCCCGCCTTGTAGTTCTTGACCTTTGCCACCATTTCCGCCTGGCTTGCAATGGACTGGGATCCGAAAATAAAAGCCATTCCGCCTTCCTTGGCCAGGGCAATGCCGAGGTCCGGTCCGGATACCGACTGCATGACAGCAGAAACCATAGGAATATTCAGGGAAATGGCAGGTTCTTCTCCCTTTTTATATTTTACCAGCGGTGTACGCAGAGAAACATTGTCGGGAATGTTTTCCTCACCCGTAAAACCCGGAATCAGAAGATATTCACTGAAAGTATGGGATGGTTCTTCGTAATATTTGGCCATTACCGTGCTCTCCTCCTTGATAGTTTTGCTTATTATAATATAAATCAAATCAAAGTAAAGTTGAAACATGCTATAATCGAACAGAATGTGAGGAAATGCTATGAGATTGAAAAACAGTTTCTTTTATACTCTGCGTGAAGACGTAAAGGACGAAGATTCGCGTTCCAGCAACCTGCTGGTCCGGGCCGGCTATATCAAGAAGAGTTCTTCGGGTATTTACATGATGCTGCCGATGGGCTGGCGGGTCGTCAACAAGATCAATGAGATCATCCGCGAAGAGATGGATGCCACCGGCTGCCAGGAACTGCTGATGCCGGCCATGATCCCGGAGGAAGTTTACATTTCCAGCGGCCGCCGCGAAGGTTTCGGCAACAGCATGTTCACGCTGAAAGACCGCAAAGGCATGCCGTATTCCCTGGGCCCGACCCACGAGGAACTGTTTGCCATCGCGGCCAAGATGAAGATCCGTTCCTACAAGGATCTGCCCTTCTCCCTGTATCAGATCCAGACCAAGTTCCGTGACGAACCCAGACCCCGTTACGGCCTGATCCGGGTGCGTGAATTCCAGATGAAGGATGCCTATACATTCGACAAGGATGAGGCCGGGCTGGATGAATCGTATCAGAAGCAGTTCAATGCCTATAAGAATGTCATGGACCGCCTGCATCTGAATTACAAGATCGTCCGGGCCGATACCGGTGTCATGGGCGGCCTGCTGAGTGAAGAGTTCCAGGCTGTCACCGAAATCGGTGAAGATGTGCTGGTTCTGTGTGATTCCTGCGATTTCGCCAGCAATATCGAGGTGGCCCCATGTGTAGGCCTCTCTGATACAGAAGCGGAAAAAGAGCTGCAGATGGTGGAAACACCGCACTGCTCTTCCATTGAAGATGTTGCCAGGTACCTTGACCTGCCGCAGACAAAGTGTGTCAAGGCCCTGCTGATGAATGTCAACGATGAGCTGACAATCTTCTTCATCAGGGGTGACCGCGAACTGAACGAAGCGAAAGCGCTGAAACTGCTCGGTGCTTCCGAGATCAACTTCGCCAATGATGATCTGATCGCCGCCAGCAATGCCGTTCCGGGCTTCACCGGGCCGATCGGTCTGAAGGCCAGGATTGTCGTTGACAAGGAAGTCCTGAACATGCGCAACTTCTGCTGCGGCGCCAACAAGGAAGGCTATCACTACATCAATGCCAACCCGAAAGATTTCACCTATGATTTCTGCGGTGATATCGTCAATGTCATTGAAGGCGATACCTGCCCGGTCTGCGGCGGCAAACTATACTTCAACCACGGTATCGAAGTCGGCAATACCTTCAAACTTGGCACAAAGTATTCCAAAGCTCTGGATCTGCAGTATCTCGATCAGGACAATAAACTGCAGTACGTCTGGATGGGCAGTTACGGCATCGGTCCTGCCCGGGCCATGGCCGCGCTGGCAGAACAGACAGCGGATGAACATGGTCTGAACTGGCCGAAGGAAGTTGCCCCATACCAGGCTGCCATCGTCATCATTTCCATGAAGGATGAACAGCAGGTCAAGGCGGCGGAAGAACTGTATGAAACGCTGACCAAAGCCGGGGTGGAAGTCGTTCTGGATGACCGGGACGAACGTCCGGGCGTCAAGTTCAACGACATGGACCTGATCGGCATTCCTTACCGGATTACCGTCGGCCGCGGCATCAAGGACGGCATGGTTGAATTCAAGCCGAGAACCGGTGATAAGGAAGATGTACCGGCTGGGGAAGTCGTACAGAAAGTTCTTGATATCCTGAAATAATTCACAAAAGAGCGGTTCGCTGAACCGCCCTTTTCATTTGCCGGTAATGGAAATCGTTTTTAACTGTCCCACTGTGTGTTTCAGAACACTTTCTTACCGCGCATACTGGCGAAAAAAGAACGGCATATGAGCCGTTCTTTTTCACTGCTTATCTGCGTTATTCTCAGTCGTTGAAGATCTTGAAGCGTTCCTTCGGGCTGTAGGAAGTGTGCAGCAGTTCTTCTGCCAGTTCACTGCCTGGTTCGCCGAGGAAGTCCTTGTAAAGATCCTGAATCTGCGGGTTGTCAGAGGAAACTCTGATATCCTTGATCACATCTTCATCGTATAGGGCCTTCATGCGGAGTTCCTTGTAGCCCATGCCGATCTTGCCGTTCTTGATGCGGCTGGAGACGATCGGCTGACCGCCGCCGTTGATGCATCCGCCCGGGCAGCCCATGACTTCGATGAAGGTATACTTGGAAGTGCCGGCCTTGACTTCTTCCAGCAGCGGCTTGGCAGCTGTCATGCTGGAGGTGATGGCAATCCAGATCTTTGTGCCGTTGAGATCGACTTCGGCTTCCTTGACACCGGCCATACCGCGGCAGGCTGTGAAGTCAACCGGATCGAGCTTGACACCGTCGAGCTTCTGCTTGACTGTTCTCAGAGCTGCTTCCATAACACCGCCGGAAGCGCCGAAGATAACAGCAGCACCGGTGTAATCACCGAGCAGATCCGGGTCAAAGTCCTCATCCGGCAGATCATTGAAGTCGATACCGAACATCTTGATCAGTCTTGCGCACTCACGGGTTGTCAGAACCGCGTCAACATCGACATATTCCGCTGTCTTGCATTCCGGCCGCTGAATTTCGGACTTCTTGGCAATGCACGGCATGATGGAAACGACATAGATGTTCTTCGGGTCGACGCCCTTTCTCTGTGCCCAATAGCTCTTGATCATGGCACCCATCATCATATGCGGGCTCTTGGAGGTGGACAGGTGCGGCAGGAGTTCCGGATACTCGTATTCAATGTAGCGGATCCAGCCCGGCGAACAGGACGTGAACATCGGCAGGCAGCCGCCGTTGATCACTCTGTCAAGCAGTTCGTTGCCTTCTTCCATGATGGTCAGGTCAGCGCCCCAGTTGACGTCATATACACGGTCGAAGCCGCATCTGCGCAGGGCAGCAGCCATCTTGCCTGTGACTCTTGTGCCGATCGGCAGACCGAATTCTTCACCAAGGGCAGCTCTGACCGCCGGCGCAGTCTGAACGATGACAACCTTCTCCGGATCGTTGAGAGCTTCAACAACCTTCATGGTGTCTTCTTTTTCTGTCAGCGCACCAACCGGGCAGTTAATGACGCACTGGCCGCACTGCATGCAGTTGACATCAGCGAAGCTCAGGTTGTAAACCGGCGCGACGATGGTCTTGAAGCCGCGGTGCTCGAGGCCGAGAATACCAAGGCCCTGGACCTTCTTGCAGGTTTCTACGCAGCGCTCGCAGAGCACGCACTTGGACGTATCACGAACGATACCGTAGCTGAAGTCCTCGTATGTAGCAGCTGTCTTTTCGCCTTCGAAACGGTTTTCACGAATGCCCAGTTCTTCGGTCAGACGCTGCAGTTCGCAGTTCTGGTTCCGCTTGCAGGACAGGCACTCACGATTGTGGTTGGAAAGGATCAGTTCGACAGATGTCCGTCTGCCTCTGATTGCCCTCTCAGAATTGGTAAATACTTCCATGCCTTCAGACACCGGTGTGGTGCAGGCAGACAGCAGGGTTCTGGCCCGCTTGACTTCTACCAGGCACACACGGCAGGCACCGGACTTGTTGATGTCCTTCAGATAGCAGAGGGTCGGAATATGAATTCCGGCAGCCTGTGCAGCCTGCAGAACCGTCATACCGGCTTCAGCCTGAACGTCACGGTTATTAATCTTTAAATTGACGATAGCCATGAATTCTCCCTCCTACTACTTTCTCACGACTGCGCCGAACCGGCAGGCAGCCATGCAGCTTCCGCACTTGATGCACTTTTCAGTGTCGATGACATACGGCTCTTTGCCAGGTACGCCGGTGATGGCGCCGACCGGGCAGGCCCGTGCACACATGGAGCACTTCTTGCATACATCCGGGTCGATTGAGTATGTCAGCAGGTCCTTGCAGACGCCCGCCGGGCACTTCTTGTCGACGATGTGTGCGACATATTCATCACGGAAGTGAGAGAGTGTGGACAGAACCGGGTTCGGAGCAGTCTGGCCAAGGCCGCACAGAGCGGTATCCTTGATTTCGTTGCAGAG
>JAEEHG010000202.1 GCA_016280695.1 Solobacterium sp.
CGATTTGACGGTCTGACGGTTAATCTCCTTAAATCGGGTAGCCTTCCACCATGCTGCATACATTCCCCGGACAGATCTGTGCCCGGGGGTTTTTTAATGAAAAAGATATCACTCTGCGGAAAATGATGTTTATCTGAGGCGGTTTCTTTGTGTATTATAAACATAACCTGAAAATTCAGACACTTTTTTGAATGGAGTTATATGACGGAAGAGAGAGCGGCACCCCATACCCGGGAGATGCGTAAAAAAGCCAATACATACTTCTTTGCCAAGGTAGCGTTCAACGTGATTTTGATTGTGCTCGGCGCGCTGCTGATCGGTTACCTGCTGCGCCGCATGCAGACACAGGCATCGATCCGGCGGCAGAACGAAAACAGCCAGCTGGCGCTGAACGAGGCGCTGACAACCCTGCAGCGCAACGAAGACAGCGCGGAAGGGCTGGAAGAAATTTATCACCGGGGCAGCCAGCAGATTCTGGACGATATCGAACTGGTGCTGTCCGGCGGCCTCTCTGAAGCGATGGTGACAGCTGACGAGGATATCCGGGCCCAGATCATGCAGGAAGCAGCCGAGCGGGCCGGGGTGGATTATCTGTTTGTCCTGGACCGGGACGGCCGTATCATGATCAGTCCGGACAGGGAGAATTTCAGGATCAACCCGGCAGTGACGGGTATCCTGACCCAGGAAAACATAAACAGCCTGCTGGATTATACCAATAAAGCCGATGGTACGGTGCAGCCGGTCCAGGTCAGGAACCGGTTCGGAACCTTCTGGTTCTATTCCCGGCCGTACTATTTCTGGAATGAAGAATATGCCCTGGTTATCGGGGTGGATTCCGCGGTGCTGGATGCGCAGACCGGTACGCTGCGGGATGTGTCTGCCGTGCTGCGGCGGACCGCTGTGATCAATGACGGGTTCCTGTTTGCGGTTAATAAAACAAACAGCCTGTTCCTGTACTTCAATAACGGTGAGGACATGCTGACGGGGCAGAATGCCCTGCAGTGTGGCCTGTCCAGCAAAGCGCTGGCGGACGGCTACAGCGGTGTTGAAACAATCCAGGGGCAGGAGTATTACTGTGTTTCCCGGATCTTCAATGACCAGGCGGTGATCTGTGCCACGGCGAGAACAGACAAGATCGTGGCGGATGACCGGTTTGTGCTGTTCTGGACCATCATGGGTTTCCATATTGTGATGCTGGTATCCCTGGCCTATGCCGTTATTGTCCGCAATGACTTCGTCCGCCATGCCGTGGCAACCGACCGGGTGGTCCTGCGGAAGGATTCCGCCAACCCGATCTATTTTGACAAGTCCGTGTTCCGGAAAGTATTCCCGCTGATGCTGGTCAGCATCATGATCATGTACGGCATATCGTACTATACCCAGACCCTGCTGGAAGTGACACAGGGTGTGGAGAAGTCGGCAGCGGCCCTGCAGGAAGTCACCGGCAGATATGAAGAAAGCATGGAAAACCGGGATGCGCTCAGCAGATACAATGATGAGCACTTCCTCTCCACGGCCCGGCTGCTTTCCTTTGTCGTGGAAGAAATGCCGGATATCCTGAATGAACAGACCGGCCGGTATTACAGTACTTATGATAACTACGGCAACCGGGTCTTCCTGACGGATGATGAAGGCAACCGCCTGCAGTCCGTGGATCATTCGGCAGTGCTGCAGAAACTGTGTGACAGCAACAGCATTGATTCAATATATATCTTTGATGAAGACGGCCGGACGATCGCAACCAACACCGGCAACTGGTTCTTCACGCTCAGCCATGATGCCGAAGCACAGTCTTATCCGTTCCTGGCAGTTCTGGACGGCCGGACCGACGACTATATTCAGGCCCGCCAGACGAATGATCTCGGGGAGGATTCCCAGTTTATCGGCACGGCGATGCGCTACTATACCATGAAGGATGAAGACGGCAGGACCCATTATGTGTCAAGATCGGCATTTGAACAGTCTGCAGCCACGAGCGGTCTTACCGGGACAATGACCGGAGACGGCATTACGGAGCACAGGTCACTGCTCCAGATTGAGATGAACGAGAGCCTGTCTGACCGGCTGCTGGAACCGACCAGCGCGGAATGGGTGCTGACCACCAGCATGCTCAGCGGCGGCGGCATTGTGATGTTTGACACCAGCAGTGATCACCTCTGCGTCTATTCACCGATGGCGGCCAGTATCGGCCGGCCGGCGGCGGAACTCGGAATTCCGGACAATGCCTTCAGCGGCCTGGATTACTACGGCTTCACAAGGATCGACGGGGTTTCGTATTTCCAGTATTTCCGGTATCTGGATGATTATTTCATCGCCACGTTTATCCCGAAGAGCACGATGTATACAACCAGGGTGCCGATCTCTGTGATGACGGCGGTTGTCTGCTTTATCCTGATTCTCTTCCTCTCCCTGACGGTCACCCTGACAAACAAGGAAGAAGAAATGCTGTATCAGGTCATCAGCGAGGAAGAAGCGGAAAGAGGCCTGAATGCGTCCATCTTCAATATCATCCTGCCATCCGGCCGGCAGACATCCACGACCAATGCGGCAGCCCGTTGGGACAACCGGCATGTTCCATGGAATGATAAGGCACCGGAACAGAAGCTGATTGATATATCCAAATTCATCATCCTGGCGATGATTGTCTACACCCTGCTGATTGCGTTTGTGATTCCTTCGCAGTTCCAGGAGAGTTCCGTGCTCCGGTACATTCTGGGCGGTTCGTGGACCAAGGGCTGGAATGTATTTGCGCTGAGTGCCTGTGCCCTCGTGCTGATGTCGACAGTGATTCTTGTTGCGGTCTGCCGGATCCCGGTCAATATCATTTCCTCGATGTTCGGGGCCAGAAGTGAGACCCTGGGCCATCTGCTGCTGTCCATTCTGAAGTACGGCGGAACGATCGGGGCACTGTTCTACTGTCTGTACCTGGTCGGCCTTGATGCCGGCGGCCTGCTGGCCAGTGTCGGTATTCTGTCGCTGGTCATCGGCCTGGGAGCCCAGAGCCTGATCCAGGATATCATTGCCGGCATCTTCATCGTCTTTGAAGGAGAGTTCCGGGTCGGTGATATTGTAACGATCAAGGAATTCCGCGGCACGGTGCTGGATATCGGCCTGCGGACAACAAAGATCATGGGCATGGACGGCAATATCAAGATCTTCAATAACAGTGAAATCTCCGGTGTCCTCAACATGACAAAGGAAACATCGGTGGCGATGACGACGATCAGTATTGAATACGGCCAGGATATCGAATACGTGGAAGCCGTGCTTGCCCGCGACCTGCCGGCCCTGAAGAAGAACAATCCAAAGCTTCTCGATGGTCCGACATATCTCGGCGTATCCGAACTTGGCGCGAGCGGGGTTTCCCTGCGGATTATCGCGCGCTGCCGGGAAGAGGATGTCCGGGGCATGAACCGTTACCTGAACAGGGAAGTATTGCAGATTTTCTACCGCAACGGCATCAATGTACCGTTCAACAACGTGACATTGTCCAACCTGGATCCGTCACCGAAGAAGACCATGGCGGATTTCCTTGCCGAACAGGAGGAAAAGAAAGAATGAAACGCGGCAGAATCATTGCGGTGCTGGGCTGTTTCCTGCTGGCTGCCTGCGCATCCGGCAGGAAGGAACACCCGGACAATCAACCGGTCCGCGTGCCTGAGACGCCGGTGGTGCGTCAGGCCCTGGGCTCAAACGGCCATATATTCACCTCCATTGCCATCGAACAGGGCTATTTCGCTGATGAAGGCATCACCGTGGAATTTGTCCCGGTTGCCAATGACACGGAAGTTTTTGAAGGTATCCGGGACGGGCGGATAGACATCGCGTCCAACTCCGGCACCAACCTGCCGCTGGAATACATTTCCAAAGGCCTGGACCTGACCGTTTTCGGCGGCTATATGCTGACCGGCTGTATGCCGGTCTTTGCCAGGACGGAAACAGAGTGGCACGGCATCGAAGACCTGATCGGCAGCACGATGGCCTGTGAACCGAATATGTTCGCCATTACCGGACCGCTGCTGGATATGGGTTATGAACCGCTGGAAGACATCACCTGGCTGAACCCGGATAACCAGGAAGACCGCATCAGGGCTGTGGAAAGCGGCGAGGCGGACTTCGGCCTGGTCGGAACTTCCCTGAACTATGAAATCATCACCAATCCGGATCTCAAGATCCTGACGTATGCGAGCGATGTCCTGCCGCAGTATTCGTGCTGCCGGGCAGAAGCGCTGACTTCCTGGGTCAACGCGAACCCCAATACGGTCATCGCCCTGCTGAAGGGCTGGATCCGGGCCATGGCATATTATGATACGCATCATGAAGAAACCGTGCATCTGACGATGAATCTGCTTGGTGAAGACGAAGAATATGTACGGGCTTATCTGGATAATCCGCACTGCGATCTGAATGTGGATCCGATGAAGAGTGCTGTGGAGCGGGCCTGGAAATACATGGGCCGGCTTGGCCTGCTCGACCGGGATGCAGCCGGGATCGACATCAGCGATCATATCAATGTTGATCTTTATAAGATTGCCCTGGATGAGTGCCAGGCAGAGTACGGGCAAGAGAATCCGCATTTCTATGAGCGCCTGCAGGCCCAGTATGCCCGCAACAACCAGTAAGAACCGCGGCCGCAGGAAAGCTGTAAGGACGAAGTGATGGCACTGGCGCTGAATATCATCCTGCTGCTTCTGGAGGGAATCGGCCTCTCCATCAGTTTCCGGGCCCGGAAATGGGGCAACTTTGTGTTCTATACACAGCTTTCCAATATGCTGTGTGCCTTGTCCTGCCTGCTGTTTGTGCTGTTTTTCCCGGCTGCCTGGGTCACTGCCGTAAGGTATCTGGCAACCTGCGGGCTGGTCATGACATTCCTCGTGACGATCTGTGTGCTGATTCCCATGGGCGGGGATCCGAAAGACCTGCTGCTGGCGGGCAACGGCCTGTACCATCATGTGCTCTGTCCGATCCTCTGTGTGCTGTCCTACGTGCTGTTTGAACCGCATGCCGGCCGGAACATGCTGATTCCGTCCATGGCCCTGACTCTGCTGTACGGGCTGATCATGCTGTATTTGAACTATATCCGCAAAGTGGACGGACCGTATCCGTTTTTCCGGGTACATCAACAGTCCGCGCAGGCTTCGGTGACCTGGGTGCTGGTGCTTCTGGCCCTGATCGGCGGGATCTCCCTGGGCCTGTGCCTCATCGCCGCCTGAATAAACGAAAAAAGCCTTCCCGGTCCGGGAAGGCTGTGTATTTTATTTGCTCAGTTCAATGGCCCGGTTGATGCATTTTTCATCTGCCCGTTCGACCATGCTGTCGAGATCCTCGGCTTCAAATACCCGGATGGCTTCGATGGTGGTGCCGCCCTTGGAGCAGACGGAAGCGACGAAGTCCTCGAGCGGTTTGTCCGGCTCGGCCTCCAGCAGTTTGCCGGAACCGATCATGGTCTGCACCAGCAGGGTCCTGGCAGTTTCCGGATCCACCCCGCGGCGGATGACATCCTTCAGGATGCTGTTGAGGAAATAATAGAAGTAGGCAGGAGTGCTGCCGTGCACGGCAATGATGTTGTTCATCTGGCTTTCCGGAATATCGCGGACGACCCCGAGGGCTTCAAACATGGAGCGCACAAAAGCAAGATCCTCCGCGGGCACATCATCTGTATGGCACAGTGCCGTTGCCCCGCACGAGACCATCAGGGGTGTATTCGGCATGACCCGGATCACCGGAATGTCACCGGCCAGGTCGCGGATGTGCTGCATGGAGAGGGCTGCGACGATGGACAGCAGGCAGTCAATGTCAAGGCCGTTGAGCTTCGGCAGGACACTGTCAACGACCTGCGGGGTGACAGCCAGCAGGACAACGTGGGCAGCTTCAGCCAGTTCCGCTTCACTGCCGCAGACCGCAAAACCGAGCTCCGCACAGTTCTTTCTGATGGTTTCCGAAGGGTCAAAAACGGCGATTTCCTCTGCTTTCAGGAGACCGCGGTTAAGGGCGCCCCTGGCGATGGACATGCCCATGTGGCCGCAGCCGATGAATCCGAGTCGATACTGTTTCATATACTGTTCTCCTTTAAACAATATTTATTATATGGCAAACAAGTGCCGGGTGCAGGGAAAAACAATTTACGGTAGAATAATGACGTCATGTATATTGTCAATCTATGGATCGAGCACCCCGTCCGGGGTCTGGATCAGACATTCAGCTATCTGTATGAAAGGGAACTTGCGTCCGGTCTCCGGGTGCAGGTTGATTTCAACGGGCGCAGACTGATCGGCTTTGTAGAGAGCAGTGAGCCGGCGGACGTGGACGAGGCGGCCCTGAAACAGCGTTACGGCTATGCCCTGAAATACATTGATGACGTTCTGGATGAAGAGCCGCTGCTGACGGAAGAACTGCATGATCTGGCCATGTGGATGGCTGATACGACCCTGTCACCGCGGATTGCCTGTTTCCAGGCGATGCTGCCGGGGAAGGTCAAACCCCAGTCCGGCCGGGAAAGCGCGGTGAAAGAAAACTGGGTCAGGATCAGTGAGACGGAAGTGTCGCTGACCCCGAAACAGCTGGAAGCGTATCTGTATGTGCGTGATCATCAGCCGCTGCGCTATGCCGAACTGCGCAAGACCTATCCCAACCAGGCCCGCCAGCTGATTGAAAAAGGCGCTGCCGTACTGGAGAGCAGGGAACGGGAAGCCGTCTCGCTGGCGCTGGAAGAAACCTCGGATTCCCTGGTTCTGAATGATGTACAGACCGCGGCCATGAAGGAAATTGAAAACAGCGAAGATCCGGTTTTCCTGCTGCACGGCGTGACCGGGTCCGGCAAAACAGAGATCTATCTGCAGATGGCCGAAAAGGCCCTCAAAGCCGGCCGGCAGGTACTGATCCTGGTGCCGGAAATCGGCCTGACCCCGCAGATGATCGAGCGCGTCAGGAACCGCTTCGGCATGGACCTGGCGATTTACCATTCCGCTTTGAACGCGCAGGAAAAATACGAACAGTACCGCAAGGTGAAGACCGGCCGGGCCGCGATTGTCGTCGGCACTCGCAGCGCGGTTTTCCTGCCGTTCCGTGACCTCGGGCTGATCGTGCTGGATGAAGAACACGATTCCTCCTATAAACAGGAGAATCAGCCGGCATATCACTGCCGGGATGTGGCTGTCTGGCGGGGCCGTTACCATGGCTGCAAGGTAATCCTGGGCAGCGCCACCCCGTCGCTGGAAAGCTATGCCCGCGGGATCCGCAGGGTATATCATCTCGTACACCTGCAGGAACGGGTTAACCGGACCATGCCGGAAATAGAAGTGGTGCCCCTGAAGGAAGCGCTGCAGAAGGGGGATTCGTATATTCTCACAAAGGCGCTGAAAGAGCGCATGCAGGAGGCCCTGACGCGAAGGAAACAGGTGATCCTGCTGCTGAACCGGCGCGGCTACAGTACCCAGATGCGCTGCCGCAGCTGCCAGGAAGTCATCGTATGCCCGCACTGTGATCTCGCGATGAGTTATCACCGTGACGAAAAGATCATGAAGTGCCATGCCTGCGGTACGGTCATGCGGCTGCCGAAATACTGCCCTTCCTGCGGCCAGGCAGCCGGGTATTCCTCTTACGGTTTCGGTACGCAGAGGCTGGAACAGGATGTGCAGGAGTGCTTCCCGCAGGCCCGTATCCTGCGCATGGACGCCGATACAACTGCGGCCAAGAACAGCCATCAGAAGATCCTGGAACGATTCGGCCGGAAGGAAGCTGATATTCTGCTGGGCACCCAGATGATCGCCAAGGGACTGGATTATCCGGATGTCACCCTGGTCGGCATCATCAACGGGGATGAAGGCCTGAGCCGGACCGACTACCGCAGCTGTGAGACAACGTTTGACCTCCTGATGCAGGCCAGCGGCCGCAGCGGCCGTTCGGAAGATGCCGGGCGGGTGGTCCTGCAGGTCTATGACCCGGATCACTACGCGGTGCAGTGCGCCGTGCAGCAGAACTATGAGTCATTCTTTGTCAGTGAGATGCGTTTCCGCCATGCCGGACAGTATCCACCGTATACCTATATGATTTCCCTGACGGTGATCGGCCGCAGTCAGAAAGAAGCGGATGAGACTGCCGGTATCCTGAAGGCCCGCCTGCAGAATGAAGCATACAAAACAATCGGGGTGATTGCCCTGCTGAAAATACAGGATCGGTTCCGCAGCCGGATCCTGCTGAAAGGAAAGGATCTTGACATCATGCGCAGGGATGTCCGGCGGGCCCTGGAAGACCCGCAGGTCAGCCCGAAACATGTCCGCATTGATGTCAATCCGATGACATTGGACTGATGAACAATCCCAGAAAAATAGCCCTGGATGCCCTGTACCGGGTCATCCATCAGAATGGTTATGCCAACCTGATCCTGCGCCGGCAGAATGATCTGTCCCCGGCTGACCAGGCGCTTGTTTCGGCACTGGTCTACGGGACCCTGCGCAATTATCTCTGGCTGGAATACCAGTGGCGCGGCTATGCGGAAAAGAAGGTGCGGCCGCAGACGGCGGTGCTGCTGGACATGAGCGTATTCCGGATGCTGTATCTGCAGAAGATCCCGGACTATGCCGTACTCAACAAAGCCGAGGAACAGGCGGCGGAGCGGGGCCGGAGGTTTGTCAATGCCATCCTCCGCCAG
>JAEEHG010000025.1 GCA_016280695.1 Solobacterium sp.
CGGCCCTGGTTGCGGCGGAAAAGCCCGTCGGCATAGCCGATCGGCAGGGTCCCGATGATGACATCCTCAGGGGCTGTATAGGTTGCGCCGTAGCCGATTGTTTCCCCGGCCGGGACATGCTTGACCATGGTCATGGTTGTGTACAGTGACAGGGCGGGTCTGAGCTCATGGCAGAAGGTGGAAGTGCCGTACAGGGAAATACCGACCCGGCAGGCGTTGCTGACCGGGGCATCAAAGGATACGCTGGCATCGGAATTATCGCAGTGAATCCACTCGAACGCGTGATCAAGCGCACCCACGGCCGCCGCAAAGGCGTCATACTGCCGCCTGGTCATATCCGGATCCGTGTCGGCACAGGCAAAGTGCGTGAAGATGCCTTCCACCCGGCAGCCGGCAGCCGTCATTCTGGCCAGCGCTTCCTGCATATCCGGGATGTCCCGGAAACCGATCCGGTTCATGCCGGTATCGACTTTAATATGGACCCGGAGGCCCCGGCAGTCCCTGGCGGTGACTTCATCCACAAAAGCCATGGAATAGGCCGGAACGGCAATGTCATATTCCAGGAAGGCAGGCAGATCCTGACTGTCGACCGCGCCGACAATCAGCAGAGGACCGCCGTATCCCCGGTTGCGGATCATGACAGCTTCATCCGTACTGGATACGGCAATCATTTCCGCCCCGGCCCGGCATACGGCTTCAGCCACTTCGATATCCCCGCATCCGTAGGCATTTGCCTTCAGTACGGCAATAAAACGTTTTCCGCAGATTTCCCTGATTGTCCTGACATTGTGCATGACAGCGTCCAGGTCCACTTCAAGCCATGTTTTTCTGTACATACCAAGATTCCTCCAGTTTCTTTCAGTATATTATCATATACTTTGATGAAATTTTCCGGTTGACGCACCTGTACCGCTGTGATATATTTAATTAGCATTTTGATACGGAGGTTTAGCTCAGTTGGGAGAGCATCTGCCTTACAAGCAGAGGGTCAGCGGTTCGAGCCCGTTAACCTCCACCATTAAGATGATTTGCCGACTTAGCTCAATTGGCAGAGCAGCTGATTTGTAATCAGCAGGTTGTAGGTTCGATTCCTATAGTCGGCACCATGACAATGTGGAGACGTAGCGAAGTGGCTAAACGCGGCAGACTGTAAATCTGCTCCCTCAGGGTTCGGTGGTTCGAAACCACCCGTCTCCACCACTTAGATTAAACGATCTGGATCGCTAAAACGATCCAGATTATGATAAATGGACCTTGTACGGCTCTGATGTCTCGGTAGCTCAGGTGGCAGAGCAACTGACTTTTAATCAGTGGGTCGAGAGTTCGATTCTCTTCCGAGACACCACTTGTTATCTGTGCGGATGTAGTTCAATGGTAGAACGGCAGCCTTCCAAGCTGCATACGGGGGTCCGATTCCCCTCATCCGCTCCATATACAGTCAAACCGCTGCAGCGGTTTTTTTGTTTCCGCCAGCCGGGCAGGTATAATGAAGAAGGAGGTGGCACCATGAAAGAATTGTTTACAGTCTCCGTCCAGGTAGCGGCCCCGATTGTTGTCGGCCAGGATGGGAAAAACGGACGCCGGCAGCTGATCCCGATTCTTGGCGGGACTGTTTCCGGGGCTGATCCGGACGGCAATGAAATGAAGGGCATTGTCCTGCCGGGCGGGGTGGATTCCCAGGTGATCCGGCCGGACGGCAAGTGTGAGCTGTCAGCGCGCTACGCGGTCAGATTATCCGACGGCGCATCATTCTACATTGAAAACAACGGCATGCGGACAGTTCCGGCCGCATACAGGGAACAGGTTTTAAAGGGCGAGTTCATAGACCCGTCGCTGTATTATTTCGCTACGGTTCCGTTCTTTGAAGTCTATAGTGAAGACCTGCGCTGGATGGAGAATCATGTCTTCTTCTGCCAGGCGGTCAGGGAACCGGATGCCGTACATATCACATACTTCATGATTGACTGAACAGGGTAAAAGAAAACCGCTCATGTGCTGAGCGGTTCTTTTTCTGATGGCGCAAGATCAGGGATTCGAACCCTGGCACCCTGTTACAGGTCTACAAGCTTTCCAAGCCTGCCTCTTCAACCACTTGAGTAATCTTGCAAGATCAAGTGCTTACCTATAATAGCACAAGATAAAGGTACTGAAAAGGGTAAATTTCAATATGTTTTCCGTATCTTTTACTGTTCCAGGATACGGCGGCATTCCGCCGCGCCTTCCTCCGCCAGGTCCAGGCTGTCAGCACAGTCGAGATCACCGTTCTCGATCCTGTTCATGAAGCCTTCCGCTGCTGAGATATAGAAATCGTAGGCTGAATGCAGGTTCTTTTCCGTCACGATCCCGTCCTTGAGGAAGCCGGCAACCCGCAGGTAAACATCCGGCGCGTACCAGAGATCACGTCCGTACTGAACCTGTTCCAGTGCATCCAGATAATATTCGGAAGCCGTCTGCACGTCTTTCTGGACCAGGTGGGGGACACCGTCACGGTAGAAGTCCCCGAGCTTGATCATGCCGAAAACGTCACCCTGCTCCGAAGCATCCTCATAACAGGAAAATGCGGCTTCGATATCCTTCTTTGTTCCGAAGCCCTGCTCATGGCAGAGCCCGATCCTGGACAGGGATCTGGCATTGCCCATGCCGGCTGCTTTCTGGTAGAACTTCAGTGCCTCACCGTAATTCTGCTCAACACCCAGGCCTCTATAGTAGGCATCGCCGATCGTTGCCAGTGTTTCCGCTTCCATGCGGATAATTTCATTCTGATTGCTCATATGTTTTAACATTCTACACCAAATCATGACAGCAGTCACAAAAAGGTATAAAATATTCTCACTATGAAGATTAATTTTAATAAAAAAACATATAGAGTTAAGCCGTTGTTCGCAGCCGGTATGACGGCAGTGGCGGTTCTCTGCATCGGGGTGGTCGTTGCCCTGCTGTGGCCGAAAGCACCGCCGAAACCGGAACCGACACCTACGCCAACGGTTGATATTGATGAGAAGTATGATGCCAGTGAGGGGGTTCTGGACACGACCGAACTGGAAAGCACAGTCCTGATGGAAACTAAGGATGCAGGACAGGAATATATCGATTCTACCCTGTTCCTGGGCGATTCCAATACGGCCCGGTTCCTGCGGATTCTGAATCCGGAAACCAAGAAGACCTTTACGACCCGGAACAATACCATCGGCGTTGTCGGCATGGGGATTGACGCGATCTCCGGCCTGACCTGCATGGATTTCACCACCGGCCGCTATACCATGCCGCAGGCCGTCAGGATCCTGCAGCCGGAACGGGTCATCATTACATTCGGTACGAATAACCTGTACGGCAACAGCACGGATGCCTCCTATTTCATCAGCCGCTATGAAGCACAGATCAAGGCTGTGCAGAATGCTTATCCGTCTGCGGACATCATCATCAACAGCATTCCGCCGGTCAGCAAGGTCCGTGACTATATCAATGTTTCCATGACCCAGATCGACGCGTACAACAAGGCGATTGCCGAGATGTGCAAGAAGAATGACTGGAAGTATCTGAATTCGGCCGAAGCCCTGAAGGATCCGAATACCGGCTATGCCAGACCCGGATACATGGTTGCCGACGGCCTGCATTTTGACCAGAAAGGCCTGGCCGCGCTGTTCAAGTATATCCGCACCCATGCATATATCACGGAAGATGACCGGCCGAAGCCGCTGGCTGCCATTCCGGGCATCATCGGTGTACCGGAGGGCCTGATCAAGATCAACCCGCTCAATGATGAAGAGTTCAGCGAGGATCCGTCTGAACCGGCGCCTGAGACAGAAGATCCGAAGAAGTCCGCGGAGCCGACTCCGACAGCCACCCCGGATTGTGTAAACGGGACATACGACAAGACGAAAAAAGCCTGCATCTGCAGCGAGAATTATACAGTTGATGAAAAGACAGGGGCCTGCACGGTAACGGCTGAAAGCACGGATGCGCCGACGGCGGACCCGTCAGCTTCACCGACTGCCTCGACGGAACCGACATCATCGCCGACATCCGGCCCGACTCAGGCACCCGATATAACCTGTCCGGACGGAAATACGTATCCTGCCGGCACGGACTGTTCGCTGCATCCGGCTCCGAATGTTATATGTCCGGACGGCGGTTCGTATCCTGCCGGTACGGACTGCTCACTGCACCCGGCCCCGAATGTGACATGCCCGGACGGCGGTTCGTATCCTGCCGGTACGGACTGCTCGCTGCACCCGGCCCCGAATGTGACATGTCCGGACGGCGGCTCGTATCCTGCGGGCACGGACTGCTCACTGCACCCGGCCCCGGATGTCATATGCCCGGACGGCGGCTCGTATCCTGCGGGCACGGACTGCTCGCTGCATCCGGCCCCGGAACCGCCGGCTGATCCGGGAACGGAAGAGCCCCAGTAAGGAAATCAATAAGCCATACCAGCTGATAAGCTGAAGAAATCAAACAGAATCATATAACGGAGTTCTCCTGGTGAAGGAGAACTCTTTTCTGTGATCCGGTCTGCTATAATAGGCATAGATTGATCCGGAAAGAGGTAAATATTCATGTACGATATCATAATCATCGGGTCCGGAATCGTCGGATCGCTGGTGGCGTATGACCTGTCCCGGTACCGTCTGAAAGTGGCGGTGCTGGAAAAGGACAACGACGTTGCCAACGGGACGACCATGGCCAATTCCGCCATTGTTCATGCCGGTTATGATCCGGAAGACGGAACAATGAAGGCACTGCTGAATGTCAGGGGGGCGCGCATGTATCCCCAGCTGTGCCGGGATCTGAACTGCATTATCAAAAATACAGGCGCTTTTATTGCGGCCGTCGGGGAAGAAGAGGAGCAGACATTGGACGTTCTGGCCGCCCGGGCGGAAAAGCGCGGCATCGCCTGCGAACTGCTGGACGGTGACACAGCCAGGGGGCTGGAACAGAATCTTTCGGACAATGTGACAAAAGTCCTGTCCATTCCCGAGACATGCATCATCTATCCTTGGGAAGTGGCATATGCCGCCATGGAAACAGCCATCCGCAACGGGGTGGAGCTGTTCCTGAACACGGAAGTCACCGGGATTGAAAAAGTCCCGGAAGGATACCGGGTACAAAGCGGTGAACAGGCCTATACAGCCAGGATGGTCATCAATGCGGCCGGGACCGGAACCGCGGCAATCGACCACATGGTCAGTGACCGGGTTGACTTTGAACTGCGTCCCAAGCGCGGGGAATATTTTGTCATTGATGCGGATATCGATTATGTCAGCCGGGTGATTTTCCCGGTGCCGACTGCCAAGGGGAAAGGCGTCCTCGCAGTGCCGACCGTGCACGGCAATACGCTGCTGGGCCCGACTTCAGAACTGGTCGAAGACGCTGACCGGAAAGAAACATCATTTGCCGGGCTGGAGAGCGTGCGTCAGCAGCTGCAGAAGACCATGAAGAATCCGCCGCTGCGGAATGTCATCCGGTCGTTTGCCGGCATCAGGGCTTCCGGTACTTCAGCGGATTTCCTGATTGAGGAACTGCCGGATGCCCCGGCCTTTGTGCACGCGGCCTGTATTGATTCCCCGGGCCTGGCGAGTGCCCCGGCGATTGCCGCGTATATCCGGGAGACCTTCGTAAAGAAGTACATGCCGCTGGAAGAGAATCCGGACGCGGTGATGACAAGACCCGCGCCGGTGATCATGAAGAACCTGACCCCGGCGGAAAGAGACGAAATGATCCGCAAGCAGCCGCTGTATGCCAGGATTATCTGCCGCTGTGAGCAGATCAGCGAACAGGAAATCATTGACTGCATCCACGGTCCGTGCGGGGCCCGCAGCATTAAAGCTGTCAAGAAGAGAGTGCGGCCGGGCATGGGCCGCTGCCAGGGCGGTTTCTGTGAGCCCAGGGTAGCCGCGATTCTGGCCCGGGAACTGCATATTCCGCTGACCGAAGTACTGTTGGATTCCCGGAATTCCCGCATTCTGGAAAAGGAGAACCGATGATGAAACACTATGATGCGGTAATAATCGGCGGCGGCAGTGCCGGACTGGCAGCTGCGGTGACGCTGAAACAGAACGGGCTGGAAAATATCATTGTGCTGGAAAAAGACGGGGAAGCCGGCGGGATTCTGCAGCAGTGCATCCATAACGGCTTCGGCCTGCAGACGTTCAATGAACAGCTGTCCGGGCCGGCCTACGCCGAGCGGTTTATCCGCCGGGCGGAAGAGCTGAACGTGCCGGTGCTGTGCAATACCATGGTGACGCATATGCATGCCGACCGGACAATTGAATATGTCAATCCGGAAGAAGGCTATCAGACCGTCACGGCCGATGTCATTATCCTGGCCGTGGGGTGCTATGAGCGCAGCCGCGGGGCAGTGGAAATCCCCGGTGACCGCCCGGCCGGTGTCTATACGGCCGGCCAGGCCCAGCGCTACCTGAATATTGACGGCTATATGGTGGGCCGCAGGGTATTCATTCTCGGCTCCGGTGACATCGGGCTGATCATGGCCAGACGCATGACTCTGGAAGGCGCAAAGGTGTACGGTGTAGCTGAGCTGATGCCGTATTCCAACGGCCTGCCGCGGAATATCAAGCAGTGTCTGGAAGACTTTGACATCCCGCTGTATCTCAGCCATACCGTGACCCATATTTACGGGCGGGACCGCCTGGAAGGAATTGATGTATCCGCAGTGGATGAGAACCTCAAGCCGATTCCCGGCTCTGAAGTACACTATGATGTGGACACCCTGCTGCTCAGCATCGGGCTGATCCCGGAAAACCATCTGGCTGATGAGGCCGGCATCCGCATGAACCCGCGCACCCGCGGCCCGGTTGTGGATGAGAACTACATGACCTCCGTGCCGGGCATCTTTGCCTGCGGCAACGGCCTGCATGTACATGACCTGGTGGACTTTGTCACCCTGGAATCCTCGCGGGCTGCCGAAGGGGCGCTGCGCTGGCTGAAGAAGCCGCAGAATGAGAGCGCGGTTATCACCCTGCAGGCCGGGGAAGGGGTCAGCTATATCGTGCCGGGCCACGTGCACGCCGATATGGCCCAGCCGTGTGAACTGTTCTTCCGGGTGACGGCCCAGTTCGATACGGCCGAAGTGCTGCTGAAGAAAGACGGCGAAGTCATCCGCCGTGCTGTGAGGAGGAAACTGATGCCGTCCGTTATGGAAAGACTGAAACTGAATCCGGCTGATCTGCCGGCAGACGGCAACGGGCTGACTGTGGAAGTCAGGGAAAGGAACGCAAAATGACGACAAAAGAACTGATCTGTGTCAACTGCCCGATGGGCTGCCGGGTCAAGGTGGAAATGGAAGGACAGACCATCCTCAGCGTCAGCGGCTATACCTGCCCGCGCGGCAAGGAATATGCCGAACAGGAATGTGTCCGGCCGATGCGGATCCTGACCTCCACCGTCCGGATTCTCAACGGGGAACACCGGGTTCTGCCGGTTATTACCAATGCCGATATCCCGCTTGACCTCATGACGGAAGCCATGGATGTGATACGGGGCATTACCGTGGAGGCGCCGGTGGAAGCGGACCAGGTGCTGGTGCATGACCTGCTGCATACCGGAGCAGATGTCATCGCTTCGAGATCCATGCGCAGAGCAGGGCATTAATTCGCTGAACACAAAAAAACTGAGAGGCATGAGCCTTTCAGTTTTTTGTTTGCGTGCTATTCCCGGGCTTTTGCGTTCTGGGCTTCACCCAGGGTGACAGCCACGGTCATTTCCTTTTCATCCCGGATGATTGTCAGGGAGATGGTATCACCGATATCCTTTCCCTTCAGATAACGGGACAGTTTCTCGTAAGTGTCCGCGTCCTGGCCGTCAACCGCAATGATCCGGTCACCGGCTTTCAGGCCGGCGTTCTCCGCCCCGGTTCCCTTCAGCACTTCACTGATATAGAGGCCCGGTGTGCGGCGACCGTCTGTCTCTGTGACGGTGCTGAGCATGATGCCGATGGTGGCGCGGTCTGTGACATAGCCTTTTTCAATCAGCTGTTCGGCTACATCCAGGGCTTCATTGATCGGGATGGCAAAGCCGAGCCCTTCAATTGTCGCACCGGAGGAAGTGGTGCCGGAGTCCTTGGCATTGACGATGCCGATCAGCTCTCCGTAGCCGTTGAACAGGCCGCCGCCCGAGTTGCCGGAGTTGATGGCCGCGTTGGTCTGGATCAGGGTCATGGCCTCACGGTTGATGGTGACTTCCCGGCTGGTTGCGGAGATGATGCCGTTGGTGACCGTACCGCCCAGAGTGCCCAGCGGATTGCCGATGACCACGGCGGTATCACCGACCTGCAGGGCCGAGGAATCACCGGGGACAGCCGGCGGCAGGTCTGCTGCGTCAATGCGGATCACCGCAATGTCGCTCTTGCTGTCGGTGCCGACCAGTTCAGCCGGGTATTCCGTGCCGTCATAAAGTGTGACGGTAATCGTTTCGGCATCTTTGACAACATGGTTGTTTGTGATGATGTAGCCGTCATCGGAAAGGATGACACCGCTGCCGGCTGCTTCAGAGGTATATTCGCCGCCAAAGAAACCGAAGGCATAATATGAACCTTTAACTTCGGTGCGGATCTCAACGACGGACGGGGCTGCTTTGGCCGCAATCTGCTGAATGGACAGCTCATTGCCGGTGTAGGCCGCCGAAACCGGCTGGGTGTTTTCCGGCAGGGAGCTCTGCGGTTCCTCGGCGGGTTCACCGATTTCCGGCTGGAGCCGCTCATATGCCGCATAGCCGCCGCCGAAGCCGGCCCCAAGCCCGACCAGCGCAGCCAGCCCGGCAATCATGAGCGGGTGGCTCTTACTGCTTTTCGGCTGGGCGGCCATTTCTGTCCGGATCAGTTCCATGACTTCTTCCCGGCTCATCGCTTTGTCAGCCGGCAGTTTGATTTCCTCCGGGGCAGGTCCTGCTTCAGCAATACGCTCAGGTGCTTCTTCTGCCGGAATCGGTTCCGGTTCAGCCTCCATGGCTTTCTCCGGTTCGCTCAGCGGGGCTGGTGAACCTTCCGCCGCGGCCGTTTCAGCTGCTTCACGGTTATCTGCAGCTGTCGTTTCCAGTGTTGTTTCTTCTGTATGTTCAGAGTAGTTTTCTTCCATCATGCATACTCCTTTCTGCTTACAGACATAACTGTAATACGGCAATGTGAAATGAATGTGAACAATGCCCGAAATAAAACCGGGTTATCCCGGTTCAGTGTTTTCCGCGCTGGACTGCCATGCCGTAGACAGCCCCGATGGAGCCGCCGATGATATGGGTCAGCTGGGAGATGTTGTCGGCTGTGGTCAGACCCTGATAGACCTGCTGGCCGATATAGATGATGGCCACGATGATCAGGGTCAGGGGAATGGCATTGCCGGTGCGGGACCCGGTGACGGAAGCCAGCAGGATCAGCGCGAAATCCACACCGCTGGCCCCCAGCAGGGCACTCCGCCCGGGCAGGAAGATGTGTACCAGCCCGGTCACCAGGGCGACAATTGCGATGATCGACAGAAACCTCTGACTGCCGTATTTTTCTTCCAGCAGCGGGCCGACCAGCAGGAACAGAATCATATTGCTGGTGTAATGTTCGAGGTTCGCGTGCCCGAGCACATGACCGAAGAGCCGTACGTAGAAGAGCGGATCGGTAAAGGAACTTTTGTATACACTGAAGAACAGCCGGTTAGCCAGGCCGTTCGTAATCATATTGGCTGCCAGGGCCAGGCCGCTGACCAGGGCAAACGACAGCACTACAGGGGAATTCCAGCTTATTTTTTTCATACTATCACCGCGGTATATTATAGCGCAGAAAGCAGAAGAATGAAAAAACGTGTCGTGATATAATACTCTCTGGTGATGAATATGACAAAAGCAAAAATTGTAAATGAACAGGACATCCGCAATCCCGAACTGAAAGAACTCATGGCGGAACTGAAGGACAACAACGGCAACGCCGACCTGCAGGAAAAAGTATTCCAGGCCCTGATCAGGGGACAGTTCCTGGCCCCGATGATTGCCCAGACAATCAAAAATGCCAAGGGCAAGGCAGTCGGCCCGGCTCAGCTGAAATTCGTGCTGCTGAATACAAACAAGGGACAGTCGTTCTTCCCGCTGTTTACCGACGCCGAGGAAGCCCACAAGATGAATCCCCAGAGCAAGACCGGCACATTCGCTGTCCGCACCATCAAGGATTACGACGCGATGTTCAAGAGCAAGAACAATACGGCTGACGGCATTGTCATCAACGCCATGTCAGACAATATTATTCTGAACAAGAACCTGATCGGCCTGCTGGCCATGGGGGAGACACCGCGGACAATGGCGGCCAAACAGCCGGGCGGAGACGGCGATGCCCAGAAGAAGCTGGCTGACCTGCTGGCCGGCCGGGGCGGAAATGTGCAGGTTGCCTTCTCGGAACCGCAGGTGTACCCGACAGCCATGGCCAACGCAGTATATGACCTGTGCTGCACCATGCCGGAGGTCAGCCGGGTCTGGCTGAAACTGGCATCATTTGAGATGGCCAGGACATATGTTCTGGTTGTGGAGCACGAAGGCAGCGGCAAGGAAGTGCTCGGCCGCATCAGTGAAGCCGCGGCGCCGCTGTCCCGGAACATGCCGGTAGGCATGATGGAATACCGGGAAGAACTGGGACAGACAGCCCTGAAGGATGCCGTGCCGCTGTATGACCGGGAACTGGAGCTGTAAATGGAAATCCGGGCACTGACAGAAGCGGAAAAGCCCGCCGCCCAGAAACTGGCCATGGAAGTGTTTCTGAACAGCGATGGCCTTGGTTTCAGTGAGCAGGGCATGCATTCCGTATTTGAATTCATTGAAGGCGAAGCCGGAAAACTGGCCTATCTGGGTGTCTTTGACCCGGATCTGACCGGCATGCTGGCATACGATCCGGAACATTACCATCTGGCCCTCTGTTTTGTCCGGCAGGACCGGCAGGGGCAGGGGCTGGGCCACGCGCTGCTGAATGCCTTCCTGGATCTGGCAGAAAAAAACCACGCCGCCCGGATTACCGTCAATGCGGCCCCGCCTGCCTGTCATGTCTATGAGAGCGCGGGCTTTGAAAAGTGCGGCCCGGAAACCGAGCGGGACGGGGTGCGCAGCATACCGATGGAGTTCCTGCTGGGCCGGAAGAATCTCGGCCGGACAGTGACGGTAACGGTAGACCGGCCATATGGTTCCCTGCATGAACACTATCCCGATACGGTCTACACATGCAATTACGGATATGTGGAGGAGTGCCTGAAGGAAGAAGGGGAATTTCAGGATGCCTATGTGATCGGCCCGGCCGAACCGGTGGAACAGTTTACCGGAACAGTGGCCGCCCTGATCTATCACGCGGATGATGAGATCTGCCGCTGGGTGGTGGCGGATCACGATCTGACCCGTCAGGAGATCATCGATGCCGTGGGGTTCCAGGAACAGTACCATGATGTCCGGATCATCGAAAAGCCGGAAAAGAAAATGAACTGAGAACGGAGAAATCCGTTCTTTTTGATGTTCACAGAGAATTCAGATTGTATTCAATCCGGAAACAGATTGTTTTTTTATGATCTGGGTGTCAAGGAGGTACACCCATGAAAAACGAACAGGTGTTTGCCCGGGTGGAACAGAAATACGGCCTCAGTGAAGAACAGGCCGCAGCGTTTCTGGAACTGGCCGGACCGTATCTGAAACCGGATGCCCGGCCGGAATATACCCTGCGGAATATTTATCTCGACAGTCCGGATGACCGGATGATCATCCGCTCCCTGGAAAAACCTCTGTATAAGGAAAAACTCCGGCTGCGGGCATACGGGAAACCGGGTGCGGCGGGACCGCTGTTTCTTGAAATGAAGAAAAAGAGTGACGGGATTGTCTTCAAGCGCCGGATCACCCTGGAAACCGGTGAGATACCGGCCTGCCTGAAGGGTAAGGGACTGAAGGAAAAAGGGCAGATCGGCCGGGAACTGGATTACATGTTCACAAGTTACCGGCCGGTGCCCAAAGCATATATCGCATATGACCGGCAGGCCTGGTCAGGCGCGTTCAACCCTGATCTGCGGGTAACCATGGACCGCCGGATCCGCTATCGGCTCGATGATCTCGATATCAGTTCGCAAAGCCCGGAGGAACTGCTGGCCATGGACAGTGAAGTGATTCTGGAAATCAAATTCCAGGATGCGTATCCGCTCTGGCTGGCGGAAATCCTCAGTCATCTGCGTCTGCAGAAAACGTCCTTTTCCAAATACGGAAGAGTTTACAGAATAACACACACTGCCGCCCTGTCCGGCCTGATCAGACAGGAGAAAACGGAGGAATCGAAATGTTTACATCCATATTTACCGGGACATCATCCGGACTTCAGTTATTATCCGTACTGACCGCGTTCGGCATCAGCCTGCTGTGCGGTCTTGCCATAGCCCTGATTTACCGCTCTGCCTTCAGGCCTTCAGCGAACCTGCTCATGAGCGTGGTGGTGCTGCCGCTGATCGTGGCCGGGGTCATCCTGATGGTCAACGGGAGTCTGGGGATCGGAGTGGCTATTGCCGGCAGCTTCTCACTGGTCCGTTTCCGGTCACTGCCCGGCAAGGCTTCGGACATTGCGGTGGTCTTTCTGGCTATGGCCGCCGGGCTGGCCTGCGGCACAGGGTATGTGACCTTCGCACTGGTCATGACGCTGACTGCCGGGCTCTGCCTGTGGCTGGTGACCAGGCTGCCGTTTCTGCAGAATGACCCGGCTGAGCGGATCCTTAAAATTACCATCCCGGAAGACCTGGACAGCGCCGGACTGTTTACAGATATTCTGAATCAGTATACGGCTGCCTGGCATCAGGAAGGACTCAAGACGGTGAATCTTGGGGCGATGTACCAGATCACCTACAGAATCTGCCTGAAGGACACTGAGAAGGAGAAGGAGATGCTGGACCAGATCCGCATCAGGAACGGCAATCTGACGGTTGCTTCACAGTCCGCCGGTCTGAGCAGCAGCGAACTGTAACAGTACTGGAAATAAAAAGGTGACAGATATTGTCTGTCACCTTTCTCTTTTTGTCACAACAGTCAGATGTTCTGGAACCATTCATCCAGCCGTTCGTTGATCAGTTCCATCGCCCGGGAATAATAACGGCTGTGTTTGTAGGAGATATAGACCGGCCGGGTGGATACCTTTTCCGGCAGCCGGTAGTAGACGATGGAATCCGGCGTCCAGTTGATATAGCGCAGCAGGGTATCACTGATAAAGGATATGCCGGTCCCGATGGCGGTATAACGGTAAATGGTGGTCAGACGGTCAACTTCCAGAAGGATATTTGGCGTAAAGCCGGCCTGTTTGCAGAGATTGTCCGTCAGCTGGCGGGTTTCATTGCCTTTGGTCAGCAGGATGAACGGGTCATCCCGGAATACTTTGAGATCCACCGGTTTCTTGTCGCATTTGCTGAGATTGGCCGCTTCCTCGGCCTTCATGCACTGGCCTTCAAGCTCAGGCCGCCGCATCCCGGCCGGTACGGCAAGCAGGATGCTTTCATGATAGAGTTCACGCTGGTCAAAGATATTTTTATCCAGCGGATGATTGTCGATAACCAGGTCAAGCTTGCCTTCCATCAGCTGGGTTTCCAGGGTGGTGGAGTCGGCATTCAGCAGTTCAATCCGGATCTTGTCGTATTCCTTCATGAAGACGGAGAGAAATGCAGGCATGACAAGATCGGACAGCATCTGGTTCGTACCGATGCGCAGGTAGCCGTTCTGCAGATTATTGATGGCGTCAATATAATTTTCAAAAGCGCGTTCGGATAATTTGATTTCATTGGCTGTCCGCAGATATTCGCGGCCGGCATCGGTGAGACGGATCGGCTTGGTGGTCCGGTCAAACAGGGGCATGCCGATATCCTCCTCGATTTTCCGGACGATTACGCTGAGTGAAGGCTGCGGAATATAGAGCTTTTTTGCGGCTTTGGAGAAGCTTTGTTCTTCACTGATCGTTTCGATCAGCTTCTTATGATGGAAGAGATCAGCCATGGTTTCACCTCGATTTGCATCATATATTGATTATCTAATATTAATTATAATATTATACGGGGTTGATTATAATGCAAGAAGTTTTTATAGTGAAATTGAAGAAAAAGTAAGCGCTTACTTTTTGGAGGGCAAAATAATGGCTAAGAAAGCAAAGAGCGTCACAGTTTCGGAAACAGAAAACTTCCGTCTTGAAGCAGACTCCATCGGTACAAAACAGGTACCTGTCGATGCATTGTACGGGGTACAGTCACTGCGGGCAAAGGAGAATTTCCCGATTACCGGTGAACGGATGAACCCGGTATTCATCCGCAGCATGGCCCAGCTGAAGAAGGCCTGTGCCATCGCCAACATGAAGGCCAAGGAATTGACCCCGGAACAGGCTGAAGTGATCATTGCGGCCTGCGACAAGATCATTGCCGGTGAATATCTCGATGAGTTCATCGTTGACCCGATCCAGGGCAGTGCCGGCACATCCATGAACATGAATGCCAACGAAGTAATTGCCAATATCGCCATCGTCAGCATGGGCGGCAAGCCGGGCCAGTACGATATGATCCACCCGAATGATCATGTCAACCGCGGCCAGTCCACCAATGACATCATTCCTTCGGCCGGCAAGATCACCACACTGTTCCTGCTGGACAGACTGGACAAGTCCCTGGCCACGCTGGAAAAGGAACTGCTGAAGAAGGCAAAGCAGTTTGACGGCATTCTGAAGATGGGCCGTACACAGCTGCAGGACGCTGTCCCGATGCGGCTGGGCCAGGAATTCAATGCCTATGCCACAGCCGTGGCAAGAGGCCGCCAGAGAATCCGCAAGGCTTCTGAGGAAATGACCGCCCTCAACATGGGTGCCACTGCCATCGGTACAGCCATCAATGCGAACCCGAAGTACTTCAATACGGTTGTCAAGGAAATCTCCAAGGTTACCGGCAAGAAGTTCACCCAGGCAGAAGACCTGATTGACGGCACCATGAATATCGAGAGCTTTGCAGCGGTATCCGGTGCGGTCAGAGATACGGCGGTAGCGCTGTCCAAGATGAGCAACGACCTGCGGCTGCTGTCCTCCGGTCCGCGGACAGGCATCGGCGAAATCAACCTGCCGGCCATGCAGAACGGCTCCAGCATCATGCCGGGCAAGGTCAACCCGGTTATTCCGGAAGTGGTCAACCAGGCTGCCTTCCGGGTGATCGGCAATGATGTGACCATCGCCATGGCTGCCGAAGGCGGTCAGATGGAACTGAATGCCTTTGAACCAATTACCTTCTACTCGCTGTTCCAGTCGATCGAAATCCTGGCCAACGCGGTCGATACACTGACGGAGAACTGTGTCAAGGGCATTACCGCCAACAAGCAGCGCTGCGATGACCTGCTGCACGCCAGTGTCGGCATCGTCACAGCCCTGGCCCCGATTATCGGCTACCAGGCATCGGCCAACCTTGCCAAGGAAGCGCTGAAGACCAATGTCCCGGTCAAGGTGCTTGCCGTGCAGAAGGGCATCATGACTGAAGAACAGCTCAACGAAGTCCTGGATCCGTACAAGCTGACGGAACCGCCGGTCAGAAAGTAATACTGATCACGGAAGGATAACAGGGGAGGGAACTTCAACAGGAAGTTTCCTCCTTTTTTGCTATACTGATTCAGGATAGAAAAGAGGAAACAACATGGCTTCAGGCTTTATCAACGGAATCATATACGGCCGGCAGGAAACCGGTTTCTATGTGGATGATCAGCGCTTTGCCAGGTTCGGCAGTGATGCGGAAATCCGGAAGCTGCTGACGGAAGCGGATGATCTGACGGATCTGGACGGCGGTTTTGTCCTGCCGGGTTTCATCAGCATCCATACGCATATGCTGAAAAACAGCCGGGAGAATACAACGCTGCCGGCGGAAGAAGCCCTGGCTGCCTATGGCATCAGGATGAACAAAGCCGGCATCACCGCGGCCGGCAGTGAGGATTTTACGGAGCCCGGCTGGGAGGACACCATGGACCTGTTCATGCGTCTGGCCTATCAGGGGCGCCTGCATGTGCGGGTGGGCGAACAGTGCCGCTTCCGTGATGAGCGCGACTACGCGGCTTTTCTGGATGAAGGCTATGGGGCCGGCATCGGGGATGAATTCTTCAGTGCCGGACCGCTGATGCTCGTCCTGAATGACGAAGCCGGAAGCCTTTGCTATACCGATGAAGAAGCGGAAACGCTGGTGCGACTGGCCGGACAGTTCAACACCCCGGTCCTTGCGGAAGTGAGCACCCCGGCGGCCCTGGACCAGATCCTGACCGTCTTCCGGGACACGGTGCTGCCCGGCAACCTGCTGGGTGATGCCGTGATCTGCGGCGGGAAGGTCCATCCCGACCAGCTGGATGAGATCAAACGACTGGGTCTGTACTGCGCTATGCCGGCCGGCAGCGCAAAAGATCCATATGTCCTGCCGTATGTGGCTGACGGCATTGATCCGCTTAGCCTGATCGCGGCAGATCCGGAAGGCACGGAGCGGACAATAGAGGCCCTGACAGCCAAAGCAGCCCGGTTTATCGGCATGGGAAGTGATACCGGCCGCTTGCAGGAAGGGTATCTGGCTGATTTCGTTGTCCTGGACAGGGATATTACTGCCTGTCCGGCAAAGGAGATATCGCCGGTCCTCATCAGGATGACTGTGCTTGGCGGAGAGGCGGTGTTTGAAAAATGATCCGGATGCTGAAAGATGAAGATATTTTTGCGGTCTGGTGGTGGCTGAACTGGTATACGACCCATACCCGGTCGTTCCGGCGGCAGGAACCCCTGGATAACCGGAAGTTCACTGAAACTGTCCGGCAGGCAAAGGCAGATATGCCCTGGCTGGTCCTGCTGGAAGATGATGTCCCTTGCGCGCTGGCCTGCATCCATGAAAGAAGCTGCACCGGGGATGCCGGCTGGGGCGGTTCGGTGCTCGTATGCACAGCGCCCGACCGGCGCCGGCAGGGTTATGGCAGAAGAATTCTGAAGGCCCTGATGGAACTGGCCGAAAAGGACGGCTATGCTTACCTGCAGGCAGCGGTCATCCCGGAGAATGAAGCCGGGCACGCGCTGCTGAACAGATGCGGTTTCGCGGCCGCCGGAAACAATGGGGAAGAAGTCCGCAGGTATGAATTTGCCGCCAATGCCGGCCGCATGGATACGCCGGAGAATACGGATCCCTACGGTGCGGTGAGACCGGGACGGGTGCCGGTATGAAGCAGGTAATCCTGGCCGGGGTGTTTTCCCGGCTCAGCGAAGCCGAACCCGTGCTGGCAGAAACCGAAGCATTATGCCGGGCGGCAGAAATGGAAGTGGTCTGCACCGTGCTGCAGCAGCTGAACCGGCCTGACGCGGCTGCCGTGTTCGGGCGCGGCAAGCTGCAGGAACTGACGGCGGCGGTAAAGGAAACCGAAGCGGAGATGGTTGTCTTTGCCCATCCGGTATCGCTTTCGGCGGCCGAACATGTTGCCGAGGCGTGCGGGGTCGAAGTCATCGACCGGACAGCGCTGATTCTGCAGATTTTCTCCCGGCGGGCCCGCAGCCGGCAGGCAAAACTGCAGGTTGAGGCAGCCCGTCTGGCCTATGCCCTGCCCGGCGTGATCCGGCAGAGCGATGAGGCGGAAACACATGCCCGGGGCGGCTCCTTCAGCAACCGCGGGGCTGGTGAAATGCGTTCTTCACTGATCCGGCGGCGGTATCAGAACCGCATCCGGCAGCTGAAGGACGAGCTGAAGAAAATCGAAAGCCGGCAGTCCTCCCTCGAAAACAGAAGGACCAGGACACGGCTGAAACGGGTGGCCCTGGCCGGGTATACCAACGCCGGCAAAAGCAGCCTGATGAACGCGTTTCTGACCCTGGGCAGCCATGGCCGCGAGGTGACGGCGGAGGACCGGCTGTTCGAGACCCTGGACACCAGTGTCCGGCGGATAAGGACCGGCAGCGGAGAGTTCCTGCTGTATGATACGGTCGGGTTTGTGTCCAATCTGCCCCACGAACTGATCGAGGCTTTCCATACTACCCTGGCATCGGTACGGGAAGCGGACCTGGTTCTGCACGTTATTGACGGCAGTGACCCGCAGTGGCAGTATCGGGCGGAGGTGACAGAGGAAACGCTGAAAGCGATCGGGGCCGGCGAAGTGCCGGTGCTGCGGGTATTCACCAAGGCCGACGCAGGCATCGATCCCGATATCACCGGGCTGTCGGTATCGGCTTTTACCGGTGCCGGCATGGCTGAACTGACAGAAGAAATACTGCGCCGGCTGTATCCGGACGAGACAACCGTGACGTGTCTGGTTCCGTATGATAAAATGGCGCTTGTTGAAACGTACCGTAAAATTGCCAGAATCCGGCTGCTGGAAAACACCGAAGCCGGACAGCGCCTGCAGCTGCAGGGCAGCAGGGTGCTGCTGAAGCCGTTTGAACAGTACATGGAAAGGGAAGAACATGAAAACAGTATGGGAAAAGGCTGATGCGAAGACAATCAGCGCGATCATGACCTTCGGTGATGAGTACCGCACCTTCCTCGGCCGGACAAAAACCGAACGGGAATTTGTAAAGGAAGCCAGGGCCCTGGCAGAACAGCAGGGCTTCAAGGACCTGGCCGCGAAAAAAGGCAAGCTGAAGGCCGGGGACAAGGTCTACGCGGTGAACCGCGGCAAGAATCTCTGCCTGTTTGTGATCGGCAAAAAGCCGCTGACCGACGGTCTGAACATCCTCGGCGCGCACATTGATTCGCCGCGGCTGGACCTCAAACAGCATCCGGTTTACGAAAAGGACGGCCTGGTGCTGCTGGACACGCACTACTATGGCGGCATCAAGAAGTACCAGTGGGTTGCCCGGCCGATGGCACTGCACGGCGTCGTGTGCAGAACCGACGGCACTGCCGTGGAAATCTGCATCGGTGAGAAGGCTGATGACCCGGTGGTCGGCATCAGCGATCTGCTGATCCACCTGGCCGGTGAACAGATGAAAAAACCGGCAGCCACCGTCGTGGAAGGCGAAGCGCTGAACGTGCTGGCCGGATCCATCCCGATGAAGGATACGGAGAAAGACCCGGTCAAGGCATACCTGCTGGACCTGCTGAAGAAGCAGTACGATATCGAGGAAGATGATTTTGTTTCCGCGGAAATCGAAGTCGTGCCGGCGGAAGCACCGCGGGATTACGGCCTGGACCGTTCCATGGTACTGGGCTACGGCCATGATGACCGGGTCTGTGCCTATACATCCATGCGGGCCATCCTCGAAATGAAGAAGCCGGAAAGAACTTCCTGCTGCATCCTCGTGGACAAGGAGGAAATCGGTTCGGTCGGCGCGACCGGCATGCAGTCCCGCTGGTTCGAAAGCATCCTGGCAAGGCTTCTTGCCATGCAGGGCAGTGAATCCCTGGTGGCCCTGAATGACTGCCTGACCAGGTCGAAGATGCTGTCCAGCGATGTGTCGGCAGCCTTTGATCCGAACTATCCGGAAGTCAATGATCCGAAGAACTGCGCGTATTTCGGCGGCGGCATTGTCTTCAACAAGTATACCGGAGCCCGCGGCAAGAGCGGCTCCAACGACGCCAATGCGGAATATGTGGCAGAAGTCCGGCGGGCCATGCAGAAGGGTGACATTACCTTCCAGACCTCGGAACTCGGTGCTGTC
>JAEEHG010000203.1 GCA_016280695.1 Solobacterium sp.
CCGGCAGCGGCTTGATTTCGACATTTCTGGCCATCATGGGGGAAGAGCGGAACATCGCCAACATTGCCCTGTATGTTACCGTTTATTCGGCCTGCATGGTCTTCCTGCGGCCGCTGGTCGGCAAGCTGCTGGATAAGAAGGGCGTCTATGTCATCGTTGCCCCGGCGGTGGTGTTCACTGCCGTCGGCACAGCCATGATCGGTTTTGCCCATACGCTGGCCATGGTCGTTGCGGCGGCCGTCCTCATCTCTATAGGCCAGGGGGCCGGTACCCCGTCCCTGCAGGCGGATGTCATCCGGCATCTGGACCACAGCCGGACCGGCGTGGCCACATCAACCATCCAGGTCGGCCAGAACATCGGCAATGCCGTAGCACCGGTCATCGGTTCCTTCTTTGTCGGTTCCTACGGGTATGCCGGCATGTTCAGCGGCTATGGGGTCCTGCTGACGGTGGCCGGCTGGCTGATCCTGTTCCTGCATTACCGCCGGGACAAAGCCGGTGCACACAGCTGATTAAGAAGCACATACCGCCGTCAGCGGTATCCCGTAAGCACGGGCAAATATGGTAAACTCAGTATATGAATGCCAGAAAGAAGAGAAAAAGAAAACTGAAGAAGGGCGTGAAGCTGCTTTCGGTTCTGCTGGTTTTTTTACTGGTTCTGCTGAGTGCCGCGATCGGGGTGCACCTGTATCTCGGTACGATCCTGAACCGGATGAACAAGACAGACACCATGTCAGCCAGCGACGCGAATATTGTGGAGGAAGTACAGCGGAAGACGGCGGATACCCACGTTTTCAATTTCCTGCTGTTCGGGGCAGACCGGAACAGTATTGAGGAGTTCTCGGCCATGAAGCGGGCTGACGCGACCAAGATCGTAGCGCTGGAGATGCGCCACAAGACCGTCAAGATCGCCTCCCTGCAGCGGGATACCATGGTCTGGATTCCGGACCCGGTCGCTGACTACTCAAAACTGAACCATGCCTACTGGTGGGGCGGGCCGGACCTGGCCGTGCGTACCGTAAACATGAATTTCGATATGAATATCACCAAGTACGTCACATTCAGCATGGCCGGCGTCGAGGCAATTGTGGATGAGATCGGCGGGGTGGACATTTATCTGACCCGGGCGGAGTCCACGTATTTCCAGGACGGAATGATTAAGGATACCGGTTACGTGGAAGGCACATTCCACCTGAACGGGAAAGAAGCACTGGCGTATGCCCGGCTGCGTGAGATTGACAACGACTACAACCGCATGAACCGGCAGACCAACCTGATCAGGACGATCATCGCGAAACTGTCCGGCAGCTCCGTATCCGAAATACTTGCGGTGATCAACGCGGTCATGCCGTATATCGAGACGAATTTTACCAATTTCGAGATTGAGCGCTGGCTGACCCGGATTCTGACGTATGACCTGCGCAATATTGAAACCCAGGATGTCCCGATCGATGACGGCAAGGCAATCCGGGCGTCGATCGAATATAACGGCTATTCACCATGCTATGTGCTGCGGGATTATGAGAAGGTCATAAAGGATCTTTACGTGTTCCTGTATGGCATGGAGGACTATGAAATCAGCCCGCAGGCCTGGGAAGTGCAGAAGAAACTGTACGCGAAATTCGCCGACGAGCCTGACCTGGAGGCATCATGATTGATATTCATACGCATGTGCTGCCCGGGGTGGATGACGGTTCCGAAAGCATGGAGATGTCACTGAAACTGGTTGAAACGGCCCTGGAATCAGGGACGCACTCCATCATTGCGACACCGCACTGTTACCGCGGGGTATTTGATAACTATGCCGGTGAAGAACTGCAGGACCGCTGGGACGCACTGCATCATGCTGTCCGCCGGGCCGGGCTGCCGGTGCATCTGTACCAGGGCATGGAGGTCATGGCCTGCGACGATCTGCCGGAGCTGCTGAAAAACGGCAGGGTCTGGACCCTGAACAGTTCCGGATATTTTCTTCTGGAATTTGAATTCGGTGAAGATCCGGCCTGGTGCCGGAAGATCATAACGGCCTGCATCGCGGCGGGCTATATCCCGGTGATTGCCCATCCGGCCCGCTATTACTTCGTCCAGGATGATCCGGGTATTGTATATGACTGGTACCGGCTGGGCTGCGGCATACAGCTCAATAAAGGCTCGATTCTGGGCGAAAACGGGCGCCGGGCAAGAGATACCGCCCTGTCGCTGCTGCGGCATTGTGTGGTGTCCTGCGTGGCTTCTGACGCGCACCGGACATACTGGCGCAGTACGGACATGCGCCGCTGCGAGGAATACCTCGGACAGAACTTCGGGGAAGATTATACGTATATGCTGCTGGAGGACAACCCGGACCGGATCCTGCGCGGGCGGAAACTGGTCGGATACAAGCCGCTGCCGTATGCGGAATGAACCCGGAGAACTGATGATACAGGGGGGTTCGGAAGGGCAAAGGAATTCGAATTAGTTTTCACTTATTTATATATTTTGTAAATGATGATAAAATACTGACGGTATGTACCGACACGCAGTAAAACGATTGATTGATTTCGTATTGTCTCTCATAGGGCTGCTGGTTTTGCTGCCCCTTTTTGTGATTCTGATGATCTGGATCAAACTGGACAGTACGGGCCCGGTTTTTTTCCGGCAGCGCCGTGTCGGTATTCATAAAACAGAGTTTGACATCCTGAAGTTCCGTACGATGTATACCGATACCCCGAAAGACATGCCGACGCACCTGCTGGCAGATCCGGAGAGGTTTATAACCAAAGCCGGCCGGTTCCTGCGGAAAACCAGTCTGGATGAACTGCCGCAGCTGATCAACATCCTGAAAGGTGACATGAGCATCGTAGGCCCGCGGCCTGCCCTGTACAACCAGGAAGACCTGATTGCGGAAAGGGATAAGTACGGAGCCAATGATATCCTGCCGGGACTGACCGGGTGGGCCCAGATCAACGGCCGGGATGAACTCGCCATTGCCGACAAGGCAGCCCTGGATGGCTATTACACGGAACATATTTCATTCCCGATGGACCTCAAGTGTTTCTTCGGTACGTTCGGGGCTGTATTTACCCAGAAGGGCATCCATGAAGGTGCAAAGCGGGAACGTAAAAAGATCCTGCTGATCACGAACCATTCCTACATGCTGTATCGGTTCCGTCTGGACCTGATCAAGAAACTGATGGAGGAACATGAAGTTGTTCTGTCCATGCCGTTTGTCGGCCA
>JAEEHG010000204.1 GCA_016280695.1 Solobacterium sp.
CATGCTGATCATGATGATCGGCCTGCCGGTATTCACCCTGTCCCAGGCATTCTCCACTTCGATCCGGGAGACCGGGGAAACCATCATACCCATGCGGGCCAGCATCTGCGCTGTTACCGTCAACTTCATCGGCAACTACACGCTGATCTTCGGTCATTTCGGCATGCCGCGTCTGGGCATCGCCGGCGCTGCCGTGGCAACCGTCATCTCGCGGTTTGTGGAACTGTCCATTATCCTGACCGGTGCCGTCCGGCACCGTGAGCGGTTCGCTTTCATGCATGACCCGCTGAAGGACATGCGGGTTCCTGTCCCGCTGGTGAAAGCCATTATTCTCAAGGGCGCACCCCTGGTTGTCAACGAAGTTCTCTGGTCCACTGCCGTTGCGATGATTGCCCAGTGCTATTCCACCCGCGGCCTGAGTGCCGTGGCAGCCATCAATATCAACCAGACCATCCAGAATGTCTTTACGATCACAAACAACGCCATGGGCAATTCGATCTCCATCATGGTCGGACAGCGCCTCGGCGCCAATGAAACCGAAGAAGCCGTGGATACCGACCGGAAGCTGATTGTCTTCTCCTTCTGTCTGGCTTCGGTTATGGGCTGTCTGCTGTTTATGCTGGCCCCGCTGTTCCCGGGCCTGTACAATACCTCTGCGGAAGTGCAGGCACTGGCCGGCAGGCTGCTGCGGGTCACCGCCTTCAGCATCCCGTTTGGCGCGCTGTATTTCGGCGGTTACTTCACCCTGCGCAGCGGCGGGAAGACGGTTATCACCTTCCTGTTTGACAGTGTTTATTCCTGCCTGGTCAACTACCCGATTGCCTTCGGGCTCTCCCGGTTTACGGATCTGCCGGTGCTGTATATCTTCATCGCCGTTGTATGTGCGGATATCCCGAAAGCTGTCCTCGGGCTGTTCCTGGTCCATAAGCGGGTCTGGGTACAGAATCTGGTTGGAACGGGCAACTGAAAACGGCCTCTGCAGGCCGTTTTTTCATATATTTTATTTATTGATCATAGCGGTCGATCAGTTTGTCAATATCATCGAGATCGATCCACTCTTCGGAAAAGCCGCAGTCACAGCAGACATACCGGCGCACCTTGACCGCGGAGAGCACGGTCATGCCGGTCATGATATTATTGCCGGCGCCATAACTGCGCACATCCCCCGGAACCATCAGAATTTGATCACTGCCGCACTTCGGACAGACATTGGAAAACTTCATGCTTACCTCCTACTGGACTTCTGTTTCCACGATAATATCACGTTCATGGCGGACGGCAAACCAGACCTTCGTACCGTCATCCTCTGCCGGCTGTTCGGTCAGTTCCAGCCTTACCGGGGAAAAACCGGTATGTTCGGCAATGATCCGGTTGCGGATCCGGTCCGGCTCATCTTTTTCATAGCTGTAGTAATACGGTTCATCCTTCGCGTCCGGCCCGTAGCAGGCAATATCCGGATCCAGGGACAGCACCATGGTGCATTCTTCCTGCCCTGCCGCCGCCCGCATGATGTGGTCCCGCAGGATTTCCAGCATCGTCCGGAAAATCCCCTGCCGGCGCAGTACGGCGGTCACATAGGCATTGCGGAAAAGGAACCTCTGCCCGCCCGTTCCCGGCGCATCTTCAGGCACGGCCTCATTGTGCAGCAGCCCGGCCCGCTCAGGGAAGAATGTCTCGGTGACAATATAGTATTCCAGGTACATCCAGTCGGATTCCAGACTGATTTCATCATAAACCTCCGGCTGTTTCAGCAGCGCTTCCGCGGAGCAATGCAGCCCGGACAGGTCTGCGATGATATTCATCTGTTCGTCATAAACCAGCAGTACCGTCTCATCGAGCAGGCCGGGGATTTCCGGATAGGAAAACAGGCAGTATGCATAACCATGACTGTCTTCCTCCACAGTCCAGGCATAGTCTTCCCCGGAAGTGTAGTTTTCGATCCGGCAGGCATGATCCGGCAGCCACTCCGACAGCCGCTGCAGGGAAACCGCCAGGTATTCCTGCGGGCTTTTCATGCCTGTTCCCCGGCCGGCGCGTCCATGAAGAAATTCTCATCCAGCAGGCTGATTTCATTTTCTGCCGCCGGGTGGCCGAGTTTGACAATGAGGTCTGCCGTCTCTGCCGTATCTGTCAGCACCGCACCTCTGGCCTCGCACAGCATGGCCAGATAGTCATTCAGGGAGAACGCATACGGGCGGTAGGTCTCTGCCGCATCCAGGTCACCCTTTTCCCGGCCCAGCAGGATCAGCAGCCGGTTCCGCGGGTCAACGATGCCGTATGCCAGCCACCGGGCCCGGGTGCGCAGCTCATGGCTGAAGAAACAGTTGGCCGGATTGTACAGCTTTACATTTGTCTTCAGCCCTGTTTTACTGACGGCCAGGAGACCGGTCCGGACTTCCTCGATGTCCGCGAACGGGCAGCCGGTAAAACTGTTGATATTGAGGCAGATACGCACTGCCTTCTCTTCTTCCACGGCTTTCTGCAGGTTGATGTCAATGTACTCGGCCGCGTTGCTGTGGGTGACGTCGCCGGAGTGTACCATGGCATTGCTGCGGAAAAGATCATTCCAGCCGATGTGTATGATTTTTCCTTCTTCCGTCAGGGCAAAGCCGTGCAGGTCAATATCGATCCGCTCTTTATCATTCCAGTAGGTGAAGAAGCGCAGGGTGTGTACTTCCGCCGGGATGCGGAAGGCCATGCCGGAACGGATATATCCGCCTTCGGCTGATTTTTCGTTTGTTTCGATATAGGAAGCATCAAACGAATATTGTTCCTCATCCACATAGATCCTCTTGCCATCCAGCGGTGTTTTCATCTGCTTCATCTTCGTCTTCAGCACTGCTGCGAACAGTTCAAACAGCTGATCATCCTGGCCTTTGAACACATTGCACAGGCGCACCAGGGTCTGGGTGCTCAGCACGTCCGCGTTTGCCGTAAGCCGGGCCTGCAGCTGTTCCCTGTCCACGCCGTTTTTCAAAAGCCAGCGGGTCTTGCGCACCAGTTCCCCGGGACGGCGGGCCGCAAACTCAAGGGCTTCGGCCGGGGATGCTTTCAGGATGCTCTTGAGCCGGCTTTCCCAGGAACGCAGCAGGTCATCCCGCAGTTCACTGACAGCCTGCAGGTGGTCCGGCGAGCGGAAATAC
>JAEEHG010000205.1 GCA_016280695.1 Solobacterium sp.
TCTTCTGGCCCGGCAGGCCGTACAGCGTGATGTTGTGCAGGACGGTCTTCTTGCCGTCATAACTGAAGTCCACATCATCCATGGTGATCTTGCCGTTGAGTTTCTGATAGGTAACGGTTCCTTCCGCCTTATGGGGATGCCGCCAGGCCCAGGTGCCGGTCCGCTCATCGGTTTCACTCAGCGTGCCGTCTTCATTTTCCCGGACCCGGACCAGTTCCACATAACCCTCATCCGTTTCACTTTCTTCATCCATCAGGTCGAAGATCCGCTCGGCACCGGCCATGGCCATCGCCACGGAATTGACCTGCTGGGAAATCATGTTCACCGGTCTGGTGAAGTTCCGGTTCAGGGTCAGGAATGATACCAGCGTGCCCAGGGTCAGCGTGCTCAGCCCGGACAGCGACAGGCCCGCGCCGACCACTGCCACCAGCACATAACTGATCTGGGACAGGTTGGCATTGATCGGCATCAGGATATTCGCGAACTTGTTCGCGTTGTTGGCACTGCTGCGGAGTTCTTCGTTCAGTTCCCGGAAATCACGGATGGATTCCTCTTCGTGGCAGAAGACCTTGATGACCTTCTGGCCTTCCATCATTTCCTCAATATAACCGTTGACCTTGCCCAAGGCTTTCTGCCGTTCCACAAAGTACTTCCTGGACTGGCCGCCGATCTTGCCGGATACCGTCATCATGATCGCGATCATGAACAGCGATACGCCGGTCAGCGGGATGCTCATGCGCACCATGGACACAAAGGTTGTCACAATGGTTGCCGAGGAGCTGATGACATTCGGGATAGTCTGGCCGATAACCTGCCGCATGGTGTCGATGTCATTCGTGTAGATCGACATGATATCGCCGTGGGCATGGGTATCAAAGTAGCGGATCGGCAGGGTCTGCATATGGCTGAACAGCTCCACCCGCATCTTTTCCATCGTGCCCTGGCTGACCGTGACCATGATCCGGTTATAGGCCCAGGCTGAGAAGATACCAACCGCCAGGATCGCCGCCAGCCGGCGCAGCGCCAGGGCCAGCGGGACAAAATCCGTACTGCCATGCGCGATCATCGGCAGGATATAATCGTCGATCAGGGTCCGCATGAACAGCGTTCCCTGCAGGGTGCATACCGCATTCAGGACAATGAAGATCACAACCAGGACCATATGCGGCAGATAGTTCCGGAACATGTATTTCAGAACCCTGGTCAGGGTGCCTTTCTTGACCTTCGGCCGGGGCCCCATGGCCCGCGGTCCCCTTGGTCCTCCGCCTCTTGGTCCGCTCATCTTGACTGTCCTCCCATGCGCTGCGGCTCATCAAAGTCCGCGTTGCCATGCATCTGTGTTTCATAGATTTCCTGATAGATCGCATTGTTCTGCAGCAGGTTTTCATGGGTGTCAAAGCCGTCCACCCGGCCTTCGTTCAGTACGACGATCCGGTCGGCATGCTCGACGCTGGAAATCCGCTGGGCAATGATCAGCTTGGTTACTTCCGGGATATATTCCGCAAACTCAGTCCGGATCTTCGCGTCCGTGGCGGTATCCACGGCGGAAGTCGAGTCATCCAGGATCAGCACCTTCGGGCTCTTCAGCAGGGCCAGGGCGATGCACAGCCGATGTTTCTGCCCGCCCGACAGATTACTGCCGCCCTGTTCCACGCGGGAGTTGTAACCGTCCGGGAACTTCTCGATAAACTCGTCGGCACAGGCCATCCGGCAGGCCGCGATGCATTCTTCCTCGGTAGCGTCTGTCTTGCCCCAGCGCAGGTTCTCGAGGATGGTCCCGGAGAACAGCACGTTCTTCTGCAGCACGACGGCCACATTGTTCCGCAGCACTTCCTGATCATATTCCCGCACATCGATCCCGCCGACCCGGACGGCGCCGGAGGTCACGTCATACAGCCGGGAGATCAGGGAGACCAGGGTGGACTTGCCCGAACCGGTGCCGCCGATAATGCCGATGGTTTCCCCGGAGTGAATGTGCAGGTCGATGTCTTCCAGCACCGCGTCGCCGCTGCCCTCGCTCTTGTAGGAGAAATACACATCGTCGAAATCGATCTGCCCGTCTTTGACTTCCATGACCGGGTCCTTTCCATTGGAAATATCCGGTTCCTCGTTGAGCACTTCGGAGATCCGCTGCGCGCTGGCCCCGGACATGGTGATCATGACAAAGACCATCGACAGCATCATCAGTGACATCATGATGTTCATGATGTACGAAAACATCGAGGTCAGCTCCCCGGTTGTCAGCACCCCGCCGACCACCTGCTTCGCGCCGAACCAGGACAGCGCGATGATACAGCCGTAGACAACCGTCATCATGATCGGGTTGTTCAAAGCGATAATCGCTTCCGCGCTCACAAACATCTTCTTCAGGTTATGGGCCGCTGTGGAGAACTTCTTTGTTTCATAATCTTCCCGCACAAATGCCTTGACAACCCTGGCTGCCGACACATTCTCCTGGACACTGGCATTGAGTTCATCGTATTTCTCAAAGGTCTTGCGGAAAATCTTGGTAACATTGACCATGATCAGGGCCAGCCCGATGGCCAGCACCACCACCGCCACCGCGAAGATCGAACTCAGCGACGGGCTGATGGTCAGGCACATCACAACGCTCATGATGAGCATCATCGGCGGCCGCACCGCCATGCGGATGATCATCTGGAACGCGTTCTGGATATTGGTCACATCCGTGGTCATCCGGGTAATCAGGCCGGCCGTCGAGAA
>JAEEHG010000026.1 GCA_016280695.1 Solobacterium sp.
ACCGGGGGAACCGGCGGGCATATCAATCCCGCGCTGGCCCTGGCTGACATATTGAAGAAAAAATATCCTGACTGCCGGATCACGTTTTTCGGTTCGTCCAACCGGATGGAAGCGGAAGTTATTCCGGCTTATGGTTATCCGTTTTACGGCATGAAAATGTCAGGCATGAACGGCGGGATCGGTGCCAAACTGAAATCTCTGTTCTCACTGCTGGCCGCCGAACGGCATTGCCGGAAACTGCTGAAGCAGGACAGGCCCGATATCTGCGTCGGTTTCGGCAACTATATCAGTGTTCCGCTGATCATGGCGGCACACCGGCTGAAGATCCCGACCATGATTCACGAACAGAATTCCTTTGCCGGCAAAGCGAATAAAATGCTCAGCCGCTACGCGGATGCGGCAGTGGGCTGCTACGATGAAAACCGGGCCAGTTTTGTGCCGGAAAAGTTCCGCAACCTGGGCAATCCGGAAGCCACGCTGGCAGTGGAGAAGGAAACAGCCGATCTGTATGCACAGTACGGGTTTGTCAGAGAAAAACCGCTGGTTTTCTTCATGATGGGTTCGCTTGGTTCAGAGACTGTATCCGCCGTCATTGACCGGACCTGTGCGCTGCTGCCGGACGACCTGCAGGTGCTGATCGCGGCCGGCAAGGAAAATCCTTACAGGTTCACAACTGAAAAAGAGAATATCCGGATTGAATCGTATGTGGACGGGGCAAGTGCCCTGAAACTGGCGGATCTTTCCGTAACCCGGGCCGGGGCTACAACAATCTGCGAGATTACGGCTCTCGGGGCCCCGTCAATCCTGGTGCCCAGCCCGTATGTGCCGAATAATCACCAGGTGTTCAATGCCATGAAACTGGTGGAGAAAAACGCTGCCAGGATGATAGAAGAAAAGGATCTGGCCCCGGAGAAACTTGCGGAAATAATTGTTGAACTGATCAATGATCCCGCTGCCAGGCAGCAGATCAGAACCAATGCGGCAGCACAGGGCAAACCGGACGCAGCCTATGAAATGATCAGATGGATGGAGGAACTTGTCTAGAATGGACAGTCTTTATACAGAACTACAGAAACTTGCCGAGACGGATAAAGATGTACCGCTGGCCCGCATGACAACCCTGCGGATCGGCGGTCCGGCCAGATATACGGTATATCCGCAGAATGAACTGTCCCTTGACGGTATTTTGCGTATGCTGAAGCGAGAAAACGTTCCATATAAAGTCATCGGGAAGGGTTCGAACCTGCTCTGTTCCGATGATGAATTTGCCGGGGTTGTCATCCGGCTTGACCGGTATTTCACATCAAGCTTTTTCCGGGATGATATTCTGACTGCCCAGGCCGGCTGCTCGATTATCTCACTGGCGTACGATGCCATGAAGCTTGGCTATTCCGGTCTGGAATTTGCCAGCGGCATTCCGGCCACGGTCGGCGGTGTCACCTTCATGAATGCCGGGGCATACCGGTCATCCATGGCAGATGTCATTGAAAGTGTGCTGGTGTACCGGGACGGCAACAGTGAGTGGATCAGTAATGCCGAATGTGAATTCGGTTACCGTACAAGTATCTTCCAGAGTCATCCCGACTGGCTGATCCTCGGCGTGCGCATGCACCTGAAACCGGGGAATGTCAATGAGATCCGGGAACTGATGGACAACCGCAGACAGCGCCGGATGGCCTCCCAGCCGCTGGATAAACCGAGTGCCGGCAGTGTGTTCCGCAATCCGGAGAATATTCCTGCCTGGAAACTGATTGAAAATATCGGTTACCGCGGCAAGCGGATCGGCGGGGCCATGGTATCGGAAAAACATGTCAATTTCATTGTGAATGAGGACCATGCCAAAGCGAAGGATTTCCTGCAGCTGGCCGATGAAATCCATGATGAAATACTTGAACGCTACGGCATTGATCTCAAAATGGAAGTAGAGAAGTTCAATTGGAAATAGATCAGGAAAAAATCATTGCGGAACTGGAAAAGCAGCCGACCGGTGTTGATGAGATGCTGGAAGAGCGGCAGATCAGCCGCAGCAATGAGATGATGAGCACTGCCCGGCCGGTTCTTTTCGCCTGGGCAATGGTGCTCTCCGTTTTTCTGATTGCCGGAAGTTATTTCCTGTCTTCGTTCAGCCGGATCCGCTCGCTGAGTGTTTCCGGCAACAATTATCTGCCGCAGTCCTATGTGGAACGGGTATCGGGCATCAGCTATGATTCCCGGTATTTTCTGGTTTTTCCCGCCACGACGAAGAAACGGCTGGAAAGTGATCCGATGATTGCCACTGCCCGGGTTGTGGCGCTGAAGAATCATGCCGTCCAGATCGAAATCACGGAAAACCAGCCGATCGGCTACCGATATCATGATGATCAGGCCTTTATCCTGATGGCAGACAGCTCAGAGGTACAGCTGACCAGTGAACTGATGCCGGTTATCGCCCGGGTGCCGTATATCAACGGCTTTTATGAGGAACAGCAGACACATCTGCTGGCCAGGGCGTTTGAACTGATCGCCCCCGATATTATCGAAGACATGGCCGAGGTAACCCAGTATCCGATGGATTACGATGATGAAACGATTGAAATCCGGATGCGGGACGGGATGGTCTTCTTTGCCGGCTACTTTACCACCGAAAGCGTCAATCAGTACCGCGAACTGGCCAGCAAGCTGACCAACCGTGACAACTGCTTCTTTGCGACGCAGAATGAACGGGTGGTGGTGGCCAAGAGCTGTCCGTGGGATGAACCGGAGGTTGTTTATGACTACTGGACGGATGAAGAGGGGAATATTATCCGCAACCGCTGGGGCGACAAGGCAATCAAGCATTACTATCAGGACGCAACCGGGGGCTATTACCTGGATGAATCCGGCAACTGGATCATTATCCCGATCGATGCCGGCGGCAATGACAACAAGGACCCGGATTTCCTGGATCACTACATCCTGGGGTATTACGCGACCGGCACCCTGGTGATACCGGAGCCGGAGGAAACACCGGAAATCCCTGAAGAAACTGAGCAGCCGGCAGGCTGATTGATAAACCGCGTGAATTTTAATATAATAATTGGCGCAAAAGGAGAATGACCATGACTGTGGAAAAGAAGAGCACATATGGCTCGATCGTTGTTTCGGAAGCTGCCGTGGCTTCACTGGCCGGCGGGATTATCACCGAATGCTACGGTGTCGTCGGCATGTCCAGCAAGAAGGTACTGAAGGACGGCTGGGCTGAACTGCTGAAGAAAGAAAACTATACCCGCGGGGTTGTTGTGAAAAGAACCGATGACGGGCTTGTCATTGATCTGTATATTATTGTCAGCTTCGGCATCAAGATTTCCGAAGTCGTGCAGGAAGCACAGAAGAAAGTAAAGTATATGCTGGAAAAATCACTGTCGGAACCGATTGCGGACGTTAACGTTTTTGTCCAGGGTGTCCGGGTTATCGGCTGACGCAGGGAGGATAAGAACATGATTTCTATGAATGGTGCCGTTCTGAAGGCAATGCTTGAGAGCGGATGTAATAACCTGAATAACCGTAAGAAAGAAGTGGATGCGCTGAACGTGTTCCCGGTTCCGGACGGGGATACGGGCACGAACATGTCGCTGACCTTCACCAATGGTATTGCGGAAATCCGCAAATCCGGCAGTGAACAGATGCCGGTGATCGCCAAGACGCTGTCCCGCGGCCTGCTGATGGGGGCCAGAGGCAACTCCGGCGTTATCCTGTCACAGATCTTCCGCGGTTTCTACCAGGCTGTCGGCGATCAGCAGGAACTGACTGTAAAGGCCTTCTCGGATGCCATGATGAACGGTTCAAAACTGGCCTACAAGGCAGTCATGCGGCCGGTGGAAGGCACGATCCTGACTGTCGTGCGTGAATCCACGGCGGCTGCGGAAGCGTATCTGAATGAACATGCGGAATGTGAATTCAAGGAATATATGGATATTCTGTGCAAGGAAGCACGGGCTTCGCTGGACAGAACACCGGAACTTCTGCCGATTCTGAAGGAAGCCAGGGTTGTAGACTCAGGCGGATCCGGCCTGATGATCATCTTCGAGGGTTTCCGGGCCTTCCTGGAAGGCAGCCCGATCAAGGAAGGCGGCAGCGCCGGCCCGCGGACAGAGGATAAGGCCTTCGGGTATCGCACCGAATTCATCCTCAAACTCTCTGATCAGGGCAGGCACCTGTTCCGGGAGGAGAAATTCCGCAATTCCCTGGGCAAGATCGGGGAAAATCCGACGGTTATCATCGATCAGGATCTGGTCAAGGTCCGCATGAATACGATGATGCCGGGTGAAGTGCTGAACCAGGGCCAGCGTTACGGCGAATTCAGACGGGTTCAGATAGACAATCTTGAGGAAGAACTGCATCCGTCCATTCTGGAAGAAAAACGGGAAGCTGAAGAAAAGGAATACGGTATTATTGCCGTGGCGGCCGGCGACGGTCTGAAGAAGCTGTTCGAGGATTACCGCACGGATATTGTCATTTCCGGCGGCCAGACCATGAACCCGGCAACCGAAGACTTCGTGGAGGCGATCCGCAAAGTCCGGGCGAAGCATATCTTCATCCTGCCGAACAACTCGAATATCACCATGGCTGCCCGTCAGGCTGCCGATGTGGCGGAAGGCAAGGATGTCCATGTTCTGGAGACCCGCTCGATTCCGCAGGGCCTGGCCGCGTGCATCAACTTCAATCCGGATACGGATGCCGCAAACAACGAAGCCGCGATGCAGGAAGCCATTTCCCATGTGAAGACCAGGCAGATCACGTATGCCATCAAGGATACATCCGTAGACGGCAGGGAAATCCATGCCGGTGACTATATGGGTATTTTCGAGAAGGAGATTGTCTGCACATCACAGGTACAGCTGGAAGCCGCCCATGAACTGCTGAAGCAGATGATGGATGATGAGGCGGAAATCGTTACCCTGATCAAGGGTGCCGACGCAGCTGATGCGGATATGGAAGACCTTACTTCCTTCATCGAGGAAAACTATGATGTCGATGTGGATGTCGTGGACGGCGGACAGCCGGTCTACAGCTTCATCATCGGTGTCGAATAAACGAATCAGAGCCGGAGCGATCCGGCTTTTTTGATATAATAACGGGGATGGATATCAGTGACAAAAAACTGAAGTTGACACCGAAGCGCATTGAACAGCTGCAGGTGCTGGGAATCAGGACAGCAGAAGATCTGCTGTCCTATTATCCGTTCCGGTATGAAATCCTGAATGCCAGACCGCAGTATGAATGGCGCTCCGGCGATAAAGTGACCTTTGAGGCGGAAGTGGTCAGCGCTGCCCGGACGGTGCGGTTCGGCAGAAACCGGACCATGACCAGGTTTGATGTTCTGGCAGATGATAATCTGTTTCACGTAACAATCTTCAACCGGCCCTGGGCAAAGCAGCTCAGGCTCAATGAGGTCATTACCGTCAGCGGTATCTACAAAGGCACGAACAATGTCACGGCAATCAGTTACCAGGCCAAAGCCATGTCAGCGCTTGAACCGATACAGCCGCAGTATTCCACCCGCAGCGGCATCCAGCAGCGCACCATCCGTGACTGTGTGAAAAAGGTGCTGGGTGTGCTGTATGACAGTCTGGAAGAGCATGTCCCGGAGGATTATGCAAAAGCATACCGGCTGCTGCCGCGGCGGGATGCCCTGATGAAGATCCATTTCCCGCAGCGGGAGGAAGATATCAAAGCCGCGGCCAGAACGCTGAAATATGAAGAATTCCTGCGGTTTTTCCTGGCTGTCCGCAAGATCCGCAGCGAAGCGGATCTGACCGGGGCCAAGGAACCGCGTATTTTCCCGTATGAGGCTGTTTCCGCCTGGGCGGATTCCCTGCCTTTTGAAATGACGCCGGATCAGCAGAAGGCCCTCCATGAGATCCTGGAAGACATGCGTTCGAGCCGGCTGATGTACCGGCTGGTACAGGGTGATGTCGGCTGCGGCAAGACCGTGGTGGCAGCGGGGGCCCTGTACGCAACCGTATTAAGCGGTTATCAGGGCGCTTTGCTTGCACCGACGGAAATCCTGGCCCGCCAGCATTATGAAAACTTCCGGGAGCTGTTCCGGATGACCGGCATGCGGATTGCCGTACTGTATTCCGGGATGAAACCGGCGGAGCAGGAAGCGGTGCTGCAGCGGCTTTCAGACGGGGAAATTGACCTGCTGATCGGCACGCACAGCCTGATTCAGGAGCGGGTGCGTTTCCCGCGTCTCGGGCTGGTTGTGGCGGATGAGCAGCAGCGTTTTGGCGTTGCCCAGCGGCGGGCTCTGCGGGAAAAGGGCACCAGGGTGGATTTTCTCCTTATGAGTGCGACACCGATCCCGCGGACACTGGCTAATACACTGTACGGGGATATGGATATCAGCACCATAGAAACAATGCCGAAAGGGCGTAAACAGGTTATCACGGAACTGATCAGGGAAAACAGCTTCCGCAGTATCCTCAATGATGTCAACGGCCTGCTGTCTGCCGGCCGGCAGCTCTATGTAATCTGTGCCGCCGTTGAAGACAGCGAAGACTACGATGCCCGCAACGTGCATGATGTCGCCGCTGCCCTGCAGAAATACTATACCGGCCAGTATACAGTGGGGATCCTGCACGGCCGCATGAGCAGTGAGGAAAAACAGGCAGTCATGCACCGGTTCCTGGAAAACCGGATCCAGATCCTGGTTTCAACGACGGTTGTGGAAGTCGGCGTCAATGTTGTCAATGCGACGGGCATGATCATATATGATGCTGACCGGTTCGGCCTGGCCCAGATCCATCAGCTGCGCGGCCGGGTCCAGAGAGGCCGTGAACAGGGATACTGCTGGCTTTTGACCGGCAGCACGGATGACAGGACCATGGAACGCATGAACGTCCTGGTAAGCACTTCTGACGGCTTTGCGGTCTCTTATGAAGATTTACGGCTGCGCGGCCCGGGTGATATACTTGGAACAAAGCAGAGCGGCCTGCCGGATTTTGTGTTGGGCAATATCATTGAAGATCAGAAGATCATCAATCAGGCCCGCAAGGATGCGGAAGCCATCCTGCTGAATGCGGATCTGCCGCAGAATCAGCGGATCCTGCAGCTGGTGGAAGAAGCCAATGCGGATAACGCGCAGTTTGTCGACTGAGGAAAACAGAATGAATATCATCAACTGGCTGAAACAACGTAATATTTATGTGAAAAACGAGGACCTGGTCAGGCA
>JAEEHG010000206.1 GCA_016280695.1 Solobacterium sp.
GAGGTTCAGGAAGTCCTTCGGGTTGCGGCTGGACACCGGGTACATGGTCTTGTCCGGGAATGTCATCGCGTTCAGGAAGGTTTTCATGGAACTCTTGAGCAGGTTGACAAACGGTTCCCTGACGGGATACTTCCGGGAGCCGTTCAGTACCGAGTGTTCCAGGATATGGAAGACACCCGTATCATCTTCCGGGGTTGTCTTGAACGTCACCGCGAAGGTCTTGTTTTCCTCATCCCGCTTCAGCCAGATGATTTTCGTGCCGGTCTGTTCAAAAGTCATTTCGATCAGCGTGCCGTCACAGTCCCGGACCGGGCGCACCCGGTCAGTCCGGAATCCTTTTACATTGATTTCTGTCATATTCTTCCTCACAATTTCCACACTACCGGGTCAGTCCGGTAGGAACTTACAATTGCTTCGCCGCTGTCAAACCAGAACGCCGCATCCTCGGACGTGCTGTCCTGGTTGTACTTTGCCGCAAAACCCGGATAATCCGCCGCGATGGCTTCCAGGGCTTCCGGCCGGGGATCGTATTTCAGGGTGCCGATCACGTGGATCCAGGTGCCGTCTTTGCCCATGACGGCAATCTCGGCATGCGGGTTCACGCTCAGCTGCGCAAAAACATCCTTCTTTTTCCCGGTCAGGATATAGAGCCGGTTTTCGAAGACCTTGACGGTGCTGAACGGCCGCACACACGGCCGATCTCCGTCCACGGTCGCCAGATAGTAGATATCGGCCTCTTTCAGGTACCGGTATACTTTTTCCACATCACTCATATCAGTTTTACTCCTGCCCAACATTATACTATCCGCAAAAGAAAAATACCGCTGATGCGGTATTATTCCCCTTTCAGGAATGTCCTGATGGCAGCGGCATCCCGGTATCCCTTGGCATACATGAGCTCAATCTGCTCATAGTCCTTGGTCAGCGTGCTCATCCCGCCGATGTCATCCGGCGCCAGGATCAGCACCTTTCCCATCTTTTCGTATGCCTTGGCCAGTTCGACCTGCAGGTTGTAGAGGGTGCCTCTATGGGCCAGGGCCCTGGCTGCCTTCGGGTAACGGTACTTCAGGAATTCTGCCATTTTCTCATCCCGGGCCGTAGGCCGGATGAAATCCCTCGGCCTGGTCAGGATGAGGACCACCTTGTCACAGCCCAGCTCAAAGGCTTTTTCGAGCGGGATCGGGTCAGAGATCCCGCCATCATAGTAGTGCCCGCCCCGGTACGGGTACGGCCGGTTGACCAGCGGCACGCAGCTCGAACACATTGACGCTTCATAGTGGTCCGGCCCGATATCGTCCGCGGTAAAGTAGACCGGTTTCCCGGTGTCCGCGTCCGTAGCCACGATCAGGAGGGTGCGGCCGGCGGCGTTCTTCCGCATCGCTTCATAGTCAAAGGGGCATTCGCCGTCATGGGCCGACAGTTTCCCGTACAGATAGTCCAGGTTCACATAGCTGCCGTTCTTCAGGAAATTGGTCATGCTCATGGCCTCCGGCCGGAACATGTATTCGGAATAGAACCGGTAAGGACGCCCTTTCTGGCCTGCCAGAAAGTTTGACGTATTGGCCGAACCGGCAGAGACGCCGATCAGGCAGTCAAAACTGATCCCCTCATCAAGACAGTAATCAAATATGCCTGCCCCGTAGACGGCCCGTTCCCCGCCGCCGACATCAATTACACCTATCATCATTCATCATCTCCGTTTCTAATCATATACTCTTTTCCTGTTCCGGGCATAAAAAAAGCAGTGCTCCCGTCCCGGGTACACTGCTTTTCTGTTCAGGTTCAGATTTCTGTAATGCTGCAGTTGTCGAAGAGTTCCTGCTGCATGTCATCAAGGTGTTCCTTGGTCCAGACAGCCATCGCGCCGCCGGTGTGCAGGAAGATCGTGTCACCGTCAATGATGCCCTTGTCGACCATATCCAGGAAGCCGCGCAGGGTCTTGCCGGTATAGGTCGGGTCAGAGATGATGCCTTCCTCACGGGCCAGTTCGAACATTGCTGCTCTGGTCAGCGGATCCGGCTTGTTGTAGGCTTCACCGGCATACGGTGCATCTTCCGGGCCTTCCATGACGCAGATATCATCCGCGGTGATCTTGAAGCCGAGGTCATAGAAATCAGAGAGTTTGTTGACGAATTCAACAGCGCCGGCAACTTTGTCGCCCGGGGAAACCGGGACACCGATGACCTTGAACGGAGCCTTGAAGTAGTGGACACCGGCATTCAGGCCGCCGAATGTACCAAGCGAACCGACTGTCGCAATCAGATACTTCGGATGGATATCCATCGCTTCGCACTGATCCATGATTTCCTTGACTGCCATGATATAACCGGCTGCGCCGATCATAGTTGAACCGCCGGTCGGCAGGTCATAGACCTTGTCACCCTGGGCTTCATACTTGGCAATGACTTCCTTTGCAGCCTTATCACGGTCAGCAGAGAAATAGAGATCCGTTCCCATCATCGCATCAAGTGTCAGGTTGCCGGACAGATACTTCGGAGCTTCGCCGCCGAGCACGAGGATCGGCTTCATGCCGCAGTGAATGGCAGCTGCGACTGTGGTACGGCCATGATTGGTCTGCGGGCCGCCGTATGTCAGCATCGCTGTGCAGCCCTGCTCGAGCGCATCAGCCATGACATATTCAAGCTTGCGGGTCTTGTTGCCGCCGAAAGCCGGACCGGTTGCGTCATCGCGCTTGATCCACATCTTGATCTTGTTGCCGTGCTTGGCAGCCAGATGCGGCATTTCCTGCAGAGGGGTCGGATACTCGCCGAGTTTGACTTTCTTCAGTTCTTCCAGTTTCATTCAATTATCCCTTCTTTCCTGTAAAAATGCGCCCGCTGCATGCTCCTGCATATGGGCTGTCATGAGCCGGACGCATTAAACTATAATTTAATTGTAAGCCCTTACTTTAAAATTGAACAGGGCAAAATTAGCCCGGTAATAATAAAATCGGCAGGGTTCCCTGCCGGTTTATTCTGTCAGTCTTTCTTCAGTTTGTCTTTGAGTTCATCCTTGGCAAGATCCGCCTGGACGGCAAGATTTTCCACCTTATCCAGGGCGGCCTGTTTGGCGTTGTCCGCCGCGGCTGCGACCTTGTCCTTCCCGTCTGCCAGCTTGTCCGCCAGTTCGTCCTTCAGCAGGTCTGCCTTCACCCCGGCTTCCTCCACCTTTTCCTTCATGGCGTTCTTTGCGCTTTCGGCGGCAGCACCCAGTTTCTCCTTGCCTTCATTGACCTTGGCGGCTGCGGCTTCCCTGATCTTCTCACCGGTTTCCTCTGCCTTTTCCTTTACGGCGTTTTTCGCGTTCTCGGCAGCGGCACTCAGTTTCTCCTTGCCTTCATTGACCTTGGCAGCTGCGGCTTCCTTCATCTTTTCACCGGCCGCTTCCGCTTTTTCCTGCAGGCCTTCCTTCATGTCATTGAATTTATCCTTGAAGAATGTCATTATGATCGCCTCCTTGCATGATCCTCTGTCATCAGTATATCAGACCGTACTTCTCACTGAGCGGTTTCAGTGCGGTTTCGGAAAGATTTCCCTCATACAGCGCCCGGCCCTGGTAAAGACGCAATGCCTGCTCCAGCAGTTCGGCGTCATCGCACACCAGGCAGAGCGGCTTGGAAATCATATACTGGCAGTCCGCAAAGTTATCCAGTTCATCCTCGCTGCGGATGGCAATCGCCAGCAGTTCATCATCGCTTTCCAGTTCTTCTTCCAGGTCGTCCTCGAGGTCATCCCCGCAGTCCAGGACTTTCCCGGTGGCGGTACCCGGATCCAGGAAGAACAGCTCTTTTTCCGTGGCACACGGCAGCAGCCCGTTGTCCGTCGGTTCCGGCTTTTTGATCTCAACATGTTCCAGCTTTTCCTTTATCGCCGCAATGTGTTCCGCTGCTGTGCCGCAGCAGCCGCCATAGATCATGACCCCGGCTTCCGCCATGGCTTCGATATTGGCCGCGTATTCCTCCGGCGGGCAGTTGTATACGGTCTTGCCGTTGACCAGTTCCGGAACCCCGGCGTTGGCCTTGGCAATTAACGGCACCCGGGCAATTTCCTTCAGCCGTTTCAGCTGCGGGACCATCTGGTCCGGGCCAACCGAGCAGTTCATGCCGAACGCGTCACAGCCCATGCCCTGCATGATCTGCAGCACTGCCGCGATATCACAGCCGGTCAGGGTCCGGCCGTTTTCATCACAGGTAAACGACACGAATGCCGGCTTGTCGCTGACATCCCGGACCGCCAGCAGCGCCGCCCGGGCTTCGGCCACGGTCATCATCGTCTCAATTACAAACAGATCCACCCCGGCTTTTTCCAGAGCCGCAGCCTGTTCACGGTAAATATCATAGAACTCCTCGAACGTCTTGTTTCCAAGCGGATACAGGAACTGGCCGGTCGGGCTCATGTCCCCGGCAACCAGGGCCTTCCCGCCGGCTGCCTCCTTGGACAGTGCCGCCAGTTTCAGGTTATACTCCTCAACTTTGTTGAAGATGTGGTTCGCTTCCAGCTTCACCCGGTTGGCGCCGAAGGTTGGGGTATACAGCACCTGTGAGCCGGCAGCGACATAGCCTTTCTGAATGTTGACAATGACATCCGGGTTCTCCAGTGTCCATTTTTCCGAACAGACACCGGCCGGCATGCCGTGCTTCTGCAGCTCTGTTCCGGTTGCCGCATCCATCAATAAGGGAAATCTTACTTCCATAGGTCCTCCTCTTCGCCAAACAGCATTTTTTCCGTAAAGATCTGATTGAAATCCGGATGGCCGGACAGTTCGAGATACTGACACCGGTTCCGGATGGTTTCCAGTTCGCTCCGCCTGCGGGGATCCAACAGGATCATGGCCGCCCCGCTCAGGGCCGCATCACCGATACAGACGGTACGGGCCTGCAGTTCCGGCGGGATCATGCCGATCGCCGCCGCGCTGACCGGGTTCAGGGCATTGCCGAAGCCGCCGGCCAGCAGGACTTCACTGACTTCTTCCGCAGCAATCCCGGCGGCCTGCAGCAGAATCTCAATGCCGGCTGCCACCGCCGCCTTGGCCAGCTGCAGCTGCCGCACATCCTCCGGCCGCAGCACCACCCTGTCCGACAGATGGAAGATGCCGTTGCCGTTGTCATCTGCCGACATATATTTCCGCCACGCTGCCGGCACTTCCTCCGGGCCCAGCAGCAGGCCGGTCTCATCCACGATTCCCTCCTGCAGCAGGACACCGAGGAGGTCGATCAGCCCGGAGCCGCATATGCCTTCGGCTTCCGTATCACCGATCACATCATAATGCAGGCTGCCGTCATCTGCCGTCACCCGGGCAACCGCCCCGGCAATGCCCGGCATCCCGCAGGTAATCCCGGCGCCTTCAAACGCCGGACCCGAAGCCACGGCACAGCAGTAAACCGTATCACCCTGCCGCAGGGCCATCTCCCCGTTGGTGCCGATATCCAGGAACAGCCTGGTCCTGTCACCGGCCAGGATATCCGCCGCCAGCAGACCGGCTGTAATATCCCCGCCGACGTACCCGGCCACACATGGCATGAAGGTCACACCCGGCACCTCACCGCCGTCCGTGAACAGGGTCAGCGGGGTAAACGGAGACCGGGCAATGGAGACCGGGGACAGTCCGGCCGCAATATGTTCCATGACCGTATTGCCGGCGATCACCAGCGGTACATCGGCCCCGGCTGCCGCCCTGATCTGCTTCATGACTGCATCATGCAGGACACGCAGGCCGTCCGGGTGGTCCATGCAGTACTGCATGCGGGTAATCACATCCGCGCCATATGGCCGCTGGGCATTCCAGATACCTGCAGTGCGCAGTTCGTTCCCGTCGGCCAGATCATATGTCCTGACCACGATCGTCGTTGTCCCGAGATCCACGGCCGCGCCGATGCCGCTGCGGCCCGGCTGCACCGTCAGCCGGTTTACCCCGGCAGTCAGGATCTCTCCCCCGGTTTCTGCCGGGATGATGATTTCCTTCACCCCATCAGCTTTTGCCCGGCAGGCCAGGACATCCCGCTCACCGTGCTCGTCCCGGATCCAGACACGGCATTTGCCGCAGGTGCCGTTGCCGCCGCAGGGGGCACTGAGCCGCCACCCGGCCTGCCGCAGGACAGCCAGCAGACGGTCGCCTGCCGCCGCCGTGACTTCACCGGTTTCCGGACCTGATATTACCTTGATGACCTGCGCCATATTTCCCCTCACCTGCTGATGCTCCCCGGTTTTTTCTTGCATAAAATTATAATACAATAAAAGTCAGATGCAGCGCGATACACGGCTGCGGAGGTAACGGAAATGCCAGGTGATCTGCTCCGGCTGGCGGAGGAAATCGGTTTCTCCCATTATGCCGAACTCAACATGAATGCCCTGATTGCCCGGTCCGAAATCCGGGACATGTGCATTACCGGAAAATGTCAGCGCTACGGGAAAAGCTGGAGCTGTCCGCCGGCCTGCGGCAGCCTGGAAACCTGTGCGGCCCGCATGCGGCAGTATTCATCCGGCATCCTTGTGCAGACAACGGCCCTGATGGAAGACGAATTCGATATGGAAACCGTCAACTTGACCGGAAAGAAGCACAAGGAGATGTTCATGACCCTGGCCCGGCAGACCCGGATGCTGTATCCGGACTGCCTGCCCCTGACCGCCGGGTCCTGCACCCTCTGCCGGAAATGCACTTATCCGGCAAAGCCCTGCCGGTTCCCCGACCGCCGTTTCGCCTCCATGGAAGCCTTCGGCCTGCTGGTCAGCGATGTCTGCCTGCA